>JAFGRS010000496.1 GCA_016935045.1 Lentisphaeria bacterium
CGGACCATCCCCACGCGCGTGGGGAAGAGGCCGCCGCGTTGCGCCCCATTTCCAGCAGTGCCGGACCATCCCCACGCGCGTGGGGAAGAGGCCGGGCCGAACGCCTGCACCAGGGCGTTCAGCGGACCATCCCCACGCGCGTGGGGAAGAGGCCGAGGCTCAGCCCGCCATGGAGCGCGACGTCGGACCATCCCCACGCGCGTGGGGAAGAGCAGACCACGTGCAGACGCACGATTCTCGATCGCGGACCATCCCCACGCGCGTGGGGAAGAGACCTTACCCGACCTCCTAAGACCTCCCGCGTTCGGACCATCCCCACGCGCGTGGGGAAGAGAGCAACCGGTAGGGTTGCGGAGCACTGGTGACCACCATATGTAGCGTACGCAGGTTGTCAAAGAGCCATGATGTCCGCGTATCGCCGGGTTGGGGGTCTTCGTTAGAAGGGTGGCAGGTCGGGGTCGACGGCATACACGCGGGTGTCCGCGTCGACCGCGGCGGTGGCGTCTTCCTCCCGCCCATCCCAGTCCTCGGCGATGAGCTGGAGACCCTCGAACTCGGCGATCCGGCGGTTCGTGTCACCCCAGGCTCGAATCTCGAATCCCTGGGATGTCCTGCTTGTGGCGATCATGAGCAGTCCCATGTCCGGTGCATTGCGCCGGATGTAGTCCAATGTGCGCTCGCGGGTGCGCCGGTTCACGGTTCCCACGAACACGTTGGGCTTGGGCTCGATGAACCAGCGCTTGAGGAGACCTCGGATGGCGGGTGGCGTGTCGTTTGCGACCAGGACCGTCATGTCAGGAGCTCCTCGATGTCGCGGGGCATGCGCTGCAGCAGTTTGGACTCCTCGATCCGGAGTTTCAGCAGGCGCAGCGCGTCCCGTTCGGCCTGCCTTGGATTGAGGCTCACGGCCTGGAACGCGGCAGGCAGAGCCACTTCTTCCTTGTAGAGGTCGGCCATGTCATAGACAAACGGGAGGGCCCCGGCGCAGTGCACGAAACCGAGCTGGGGGAGGTAGCCCAGCGAGCACACCACCGCGGTGCAGAGGGCATACAGCGCGGCATTGGCCGCGGACACCGCACGGTTGATCTCGTCGGCCAGGTCCCACTGATCGGGGCTGTAGTTGCGGCCTCGCCAGGTGACCCCGTAGTTGACCCCCATCTGCTGGTACAGAACACGCACCCGTTGCCCCTCGAGCAGGCGCAAGTCTTCGATGCGTCTGTCGCTGACATCCAGGTCGGGGAACCGCCGTGCGAACATCCGCCGGGCGACCGCGGTCCGGCGCTTGGGGTCGGTGGCCAGGTCCGCCTGGCGGCGCGCCCGGGCGTTGTCGTGCGTCGGTGTGACTCCGAAGGCGTAGAAGTGCATGCCTTCGGCGCCGATCCAGCAGATGGGCGTGTTGGACTGGGCACAGGCCCGAATCGCGGCATGGGTGACGGTGGTGCCGGGGCCGAGCATGAGGACGCTGAGCGTAGCGACGGGGAGTCGCAGGATGGTCCGGTCGGCGCCGATCCACTTGACGCTCGAGTCGTCCACCTCGATGCGGCCGTGTTCGAGGTAGATCGGCGTCCAGCGTTCCGAGGCCGGTGTCAGGGTGTCCAGGGGTGGCCGCTCGAAGACAGGCACGGTCATTTCCTCCCTGGTTGGACCGCGATGCGGCGCGGCGCGAACTGGCGGCGGCCGAAATCGAGGGGCACATCCATGAGTGTGTCGGTTCCTGCGGCGAAACTCGGAGCATCGGTCACCGCGTCAAAGCCCTCAGGAGACGTCACCCCCGGTACGAGCGCCGTGACGGCCTCCGGCTCCGTGGCCGCGAGGGCGCGCACGACGGGCGCGGCGGGGATGCAGCTCTTGCGGCCGAACCAGATGCCCCAGCGCGGGTCCCGCAGAGCCTCGGCGGCGGCTTCGAGCGTCGCCCGGGGGCCGCTCAGGACGACCCCGAAGCGTGCGTCCATGAGGTACTGCCGGTAGCTGATGACCGCGACCGCGTCGGTGTTGATCTTGCCGCTCGCCCGGCGCGTACCGAGAACGGTGTGGAAGTCCTCCCAGCGGAGGATGGGTAGCGCTGCACGGCTCCCGTCGGGGCGTCGCGGAATGGCAAAGACCAGCAGGCGGACGTGCCGCGGGCCGAGTCGTTCCAACCATTCCCCCTCCGCCGGTGAACCCTTGCCCGCCCCGGCCGCGGCGCAGATCATACCGGTGATGGCGCTGCGGGTGGGATGGAGTGCCGTGGTGCGCCGCTGAAACCGACTGGCGTGGCCGAAACTCATCAGGGGCGCATCGAGCATCAGGGCAAGGTGGGCGGTATCAGACAACATGGCGGACCATCCTCTCGCAGAAGGCATCGAGGCTGACCTCGGGGATGGCGCACTCCGCGGCGGCATCGAGGCCCCAGGTAGCCTTGAGCTGCCGGTAGTGCGCCTGCAGCGCCGCCACGGAGGCGTCCAGCAGGCCGTCCCCGGACCGCACCGGCTTCTCGAAGGCGTTGACGAGCTGGACGGGCTGCCCCTTCTCCTTGGCGACCCCGAGAACATAGGCCGGCAGCGTGTTGGCGTTCATCGAGTTCTTCCGGGCGCCGGGCACCGCCAGCACCGTGGTCCGAAGGAAGGCGTCCACCACTCCCCGGCGCTCCTCGACGGACAGCGCTATCAAGTGCTCGGAGTCCGCCAGCAGGTCGAGATTCAGCCCGGCGTAGCGGTAGTAGCAGGCCGAGGTGAACTCGAGGGTATTGGTGTGGCCCGCGCCGGCATCCTCCTCCTTCAGCTTCTCGTCATCGACCGCCGAGAAGAAGTCGAGGTCGTTGCCCGCCTTGTGCGTCGACAGCGCATGGCTGAACATGCCGGCGCCCTCGACCGTCAGGGAATGGTCGCTGGCCACCATGCGGCCGAAGATGGCGATGTCCGCCGCGTCACTCAGGGGGACACTGTTGCATACCTTCGCGAGTGTCCTGGCATCGAGTTTCGCCTTGGGATCCGAGGTTACCCGTTGCGCGACATCGGCGGCCAGCGCCTCCATTTCAGCCGGCGAGAGAAAGATGAGCGTCGAGACGCGCGGCGTCTTGCCTTCCTTTGCCTTGCCGGTCTTGTCGACCGTCTTCTCGTCAAGCCCCGCCAGCAGATCGGCGATCTGGGCCGAGTACACGCCGGCGGCCTCCTCGGAGAGCCCTTCTACGAGAAGGTGCCTCCGCAAGGGCTCGATGATGAGGCGGGAGCGCGAGCCGCCGAAGCGCGCTGCGGGGAATTGGTCTCTGGCCAGATTGCGGATGGCTCGTTTGAGGCACTGGCTGGAGATGCGGGCGCGGGAGCAGCCGCCGAAGACAGCCGTCTTCGGGGCCCCGACGTCGTCACGGTTCAGACAGGAGACGGGGAACGACTGGAGGATGTGCAGCTCGATCAGTCTCATGGATCCGTCCTTTCTGGCTCGTCTTTCAGCTCAGTCGATGCGGCAGGGATGATGCCGTCAGGTCATCGGTCGGTTGTCCTCCTCTCCAAGTGCCCCGGTGCGTTCATGTACCGGGCCAGCTTCTCGCGCAAGGCCTCACGCAGCTGGGGTCGATCGGCGGGATGCAGGGACAGCACCTTCTTGCCGGCCTGCTGGTACAGCTTCTGCTTCTCGAGCATGCCGATGCGGTAATCCAGGTTGCCTTCCATACCCCAGTACTCGATGTACAGGTCGAATTCGGGCAGGTAGAAGTCGGGGCGGATGGCGTACCCCTTGACGATGCGGAAGCGGTTGTCGTAGCGGAAGACAACGCCCAGCGCGGCCAGTTCGTCGGCGATGAGGCGTTCGCCCTCGGATTGGACGACGGTCCCGTCTGCTGCCCGGATGGTCTTGTTGAGTTCGACCCGGGTCTCCCAGTTGCGCCGTTCGAGGAAGATCTCGTCGAAACAGTGGTCGCAGTAGGTTCGGTGGAAGGCCTTCTGGGAACGGGCGTATTCGTCCGCTGCCACAGGGCGGCCGCACCTGCCGCAGGTATGGACCGCCTGTTGCGCGGCAACGCGGAGGGCTTCGCGGATGGTCTTGCCCGAAGCCAGCACCGTGCGTTTCACATACTCTTTTTCGGACGAATTGCGGATCATGTCGCGCAGATCGTCCAGGGCGGGCTCCGCGGCGGGTCCGAACGCTCCCAGTGCCTTGGCCGCGTACTGGCGCACCTGAGGGTGCGCGTCCTGGAGCAGTGGGCGCAGCAAGTCGACGGACGCGGCGGAGTCCACGATCCCGGCGAGTTTCCCGAGGGCCGAGGCTGCCAGGCGCCGGACCAGGGGCGAGGCGGACCGGGTCAACTCGGCAAGTTCGGGGAATGCCGATGCCGCGGCGCCTTCGCCGAGGGCCTTGGCTCGTGCGGCCAGCTTCCTCTCGTTCGTCAGATCCACGGCTGTCTCCAATTCGCCCCCGGGCAACTCGCTGCGGGTCCGGACGCGAACCCTTCACGTCGTTGTCTGGCCCACCGGAACCAGGGCCAGTAACCCGAAGCCGAACGCCTTGGCCGAACCGATCCCCTTCGCGAACCCCGCCGCGAATGTCGCCGGGTCGCGGACGCGCAGAGTCCCCTCGAAGTCCACCGCGTGATGAAACCTCTCCCGCCCGGCCTTGCGGAACCAACGGCGTCCCTCCTGGAGGATGCGGAGCGCCTCCGGATCCGCCGCGAAGCCGTTCTGCTCGCCCTTCCGTTCGAGCCAGGCACGCAGCTCCCCGTCTGTCCGCAGCGGCACGCGTTTGCGGCTGGCGTTGTCTCTCCTGGTCGGGTTGGCGCGCAGGTGGAAGCGGTAGCACGGGTGCGCCAGGAAGGAGGGTGGTATTTCGCGTGTCTGCCAGGCGTCCGTTTCGGTGGGCCACTCCTCGGGGCGCAGGGGCGGCTGTGCCGAGAGGATCAGCAGACGGTAGTTCCCTTCGGCCTGTCGTCGGTCAAGGCGGGTGAGGAAGTCCCGTGTCTGACCATCGCGTCCCGGGAAGGCCCGCCAAACGAGTTGGTGCCAGTCATAGGAGTCCAGCAGACGCAGACGGGAAGCCGTCTCGAAGTCGAGGAAGGCCTGGGTCAGAAAACTCATGGCACGGTCTCCCCTGCCTGCTGTGTCCGGTCCGACGACGGCGGCTCCGAAAGGAGGTCGGCGGCAATGCCTTCCGTCTCTTCCGGCGCTTCCCAGAACGCCTTGGCCCATTCGATGATGACACGCTCGTTCCACCACAGCAGGTCCGAGAGCAGTTGCGTGTAGTTCAGCCTGGCGCCCTTCGCCTGAACCACCCGGACCAACGGTACGATGTGCTCCGGGATCTCGTCCCGGTCGCAGGCAAGCAGGCGCAGGAAGCGTCCCTCGATGCTGCCGTGCTCCGAGGTGAAGGCGCGCAGCACATCCCCGAGCGTACGGTCGTCCTCGGTTGCCGTTTCGGGTGCCGCGGCCCAAAGCCCGGCCACGGTCTCGAACGCCCGGTGGCCGATGGCCCCCGGGAAGCCGCCCAGGAGCGGCCAGGCGCGCGGGCGCCGGGCTTCGCTGAGGATGCCGCGCAATGCCGCCAGCGCCCCGCGGTCCTCCCTGTACCGCTGCAGGTAGACCAGAAAACGCGCGGCCTGCTCATTCCATCCTGCCGTGCTCATTCGTTCTCCTCCTCTGTTTGCGCAGTGACGCCCGGTCCGCTCTCCGTGGGTTCCCGGAACAGTACCTTCAGCCCAAGAACGTATGCCTTCATCTGCCGGGGCGTGCCATGGGGACAGGCAAGGTTGTAGGCGTCGCGGGCAGCCGCGGCAAGGGCATGGCCCCAAACGGTGCCCGACCACGACGGTTCGGCCTCTCGGGATGCGCAGAGCAGGTCAGGGTTCTCCACCACCGCCAGGAGGTCGCTCAGATGGTGCTCTGCTGCCGTCCAGAAGTGCATGGCGGCCATCTGTTTCACCCTGTTGCCGCGTTTCCACTGGTCCCGTTCCAACTCGTCCTTCTGCTCGCGGCGGTAGGCGGCGAGCGCCCGCCCCAGGCGGAGTGCCCAGCGGTCCGCATGGCGCACGCCCTGCTCGTAGACCCTCTGGCCCGCCGTCCCGAGCATGGCCGCGGGAAGGTGGAAGACCGCTTCGATGGTATCCACAAGCTTCGCCTTGTCCGCGATCAGCCCACCGACCCAGATATCACAGGACTGCTCCGGTTCCACATGGCACAGGGCAAGGGGTCCCCCAAGGACATCGTGCCCCCCTCGGTCCAGTACGGTGATCGCGGAGACTTCACGCCAGACAGCCTTGGCTGGCGAGAGCGAGAGGGCCTGCCTCTCGATGGACCCGTCTCGTGGTCGCGCCACGACGGTCGCACAGGCCTCCCGCCAGAGTGGGTAGCCGTCATAGGTGAGGCCCTGTCCGAGTGCCAGGAGTGCCGATCGCTCCAGCTGGACCGTGCGACTCATGGGGACGAGGCGCCCAAGGTATGTGCAGCATGCATTGGAACGGTCCCTTGCTGACTCCGGCGGATGTTCCCAAATGGGAGCCCCCCATGCCACCGAACGTAGTTCGATGTCCTCCCGGGTCAGGAGATTGCGTCTCACGCTCTCTGCCAGGGTGGAGCCAACGATATAGGTATGGGCCAGGGACTTGATGACGCACGGCGCATGGTTGCTGGACCGCCCAGTGGGAGTCCCGCTCCATAGCAGATCGGCAACGAGTCCGCCGGGGGAGAAGTTCTGGTATGTGATCAGCATCAGACACACCTGGGACGGAGTGAACTGCCGCTGACTCCCGCCCGCGTTGTCGAAGAGCGTGGTGTTGTTCCCGCTCGCCAGGGCGAGGTCCAGCTTGCTGAGGGAGTCCCCCTCGTCGCCGCCAGTGGCATTGGGGGGCCTCAGCCCCTTCACCTGCAGGAATCTCTGACCTTCGCCGAAGAGTTCGAAGGCATGGCGCCAGCGTTCGAGGTAGGCCAGGGCAGCGGCGGGGAGGCGTTCCCCGCAGGTGCGCCAGTCGGCGCGGTCCCCGGGGCCGTCGAGGGCGGCCTGGGCGACGCAAATGAGCAGGCGCATCAGGGCGATGCGTTCGTGAGGGCGCACGGCCAGGTCGCGGATTTCTTGTCCCTGGCCAAATGCCTCCGTCAGGCTCACCAGGCCGTTCCGGCCATCCTCCCAGACCACCGGAATCCACGGGTCAGTCGTCAAGTTCATCGTCGTCGTTCTCCCCCGCGGGCCAGCGGGTTTGGGCCGCCGGTGCGTCGCGGTGAATGCAGACTCCCTGTTCGGGCTGGTAGCTCAGGCAGGACGCACCGCCGCCGGGCAGGAACGTCAGTGTTCCATCCGGCTCGACGAGGCCGGCCGCGACCTCCCCTCCGACGTACTCCCGCAACCAGGACATGCCGTGCTGAAGTCCCGGTGTGGCGCACCACCGCGGCACGCGGACCAGGTTGCGGTGGATGGCGCGAGCAACCGCTACGTCCCATGCATCCGTGCGGACCTCGCACGCGGTACCATCCAGCAGTTCCACGCCCAGCGCACGGAGGGTGTTCTGTCCCGGCAATGGCCAGCAGCGCCGCAGCGGCAGCAGCATGGCCGAGGGCATGCTGTTCCAGCGGGTCTGGACGCCTTCGTCGTCGTCGAGGGGCACTTGCCACGGGTTGCTGTTGCTAAGGGCTGCCTGACGCAGCGTGGCGGCGCGCGATTCCAGTTCGAGGCGGAGTTTGCGCCAGGCGGGCGGTTCTTCCGGGAGCGGGGCGTAGGTCGCCTCGAGGATCGGCCGAATGTCCTTCGGGAGAGAGAGTGTGTCGCGGCAAGACCATTGCTCGAGGCTGCGCAGGAGGACGTACGGCGCATAGACCCGCGCGCTCCGGCCGAAAGCCGCCTGGATCTCGCTTGCCGAAGCGGTGCGAAATCCAGCCGCATCCAGGGCCGGCGCGGCAATCCAGACGCGGCACTCGGCTCCCGGGGGGCGACGGCGCTCGTGGCGCCAGAGCCGGCCGATGCGCTGCAGCAGCATGTCGGTGGGGGCGAGGTCCGTGATGAGCAGATCGGCATCGATGTCGACGCTCTGTTCGGCAACCTGGGTCGAAACCAGTACGCAGCCGTTGGCGGGGCGTGGCCGGTCGTCCTTACCGAGCCGCTCCATCCACTCGTCTTCGAGTTGCTCCCGGCGGAACAGGGGGAAGCGGGCGTGCAGGAGGCCGATCGCAGGCCCCCCGGCTCGGTTCCTGGCCTTGAGTTGTCGGTAGGTCCCCTGGGCCTCGTCCACCGTGTTGCGGATCCACAGCACACACTCTCCCCCTTCGGCCCGGGCCATGCACAGGTCGGCCAGGTGATCCGGCGGACGCATCAGGATATGGACATCCCGGGTGGGTCCGGTTGGGACCGGGAACTGCCCCAGGCCATCGGACTCATGGAGTTTGCAGCTGAGTAGGGGATAGGCTTCCGAAACGGGCTCGCCCGGGGCCAGTCCCAGCAGGTCCCGCCTCCGGGCGGCCGTCAAGGTTGCCGAGAGGACGATGACCGTGGCGCCGAGTTGGCGGAGACGGCGGACGAGCACGTCCACCAGCGTGCCCGTGTAGAGGTCATAGGAATGAACCTCGTCCAGGACGACGACCTTGCCGGCCAGGGCAAACTGGCGCACCGGGAAGTGCCTGGCGGCGACCACGCCCAACAGCGCCTGGTCCACGGTGCCGACACCGAAGGGCGCCAGCAGGGCGCGGCGGGGCGATGCGAACCAGTCCCTGCCGTCGTGGCGGCCCTCGCCCGCGGCGCCGCTTCCTTCGGTCGTTCCCGTCGCGATCTCGATGCCATCGAGCAGCCAGGAATTGCCGTGAATCAGCCTCGTCTTCGCCCCCGGCGCCAGCCGCTGCAACCAGTCCTCCACGCGGCGATGGATGCGGTTGCTGGTGGTCTGGGTGGGCAGGGCGAAGTAGAGGCCGGTTGCCTGGCCTCGGCGCATGAGGTGGTACGCGGCGGCCAGGGCGGCCTCGGTCTTGCCGCAGCCCATGGGGCCCTCGACGACGCAGATCCCGCGGCCGGTCGCCGCTTCCACGAGGGCCGTCTGGAGAGGCGCCGGGGGGAACGGGAAAAGGTCCGTGAACCGCAACCCGGCCGGGACCGCGGGCAGGCCGAAGCTCAATCGGCGTATCTGCTTCGCCGCACGCTCCTGGATCTCGCGGTCCGTCAGTACCAGGCTTGGCGGGAAGGTCCTCTCATCCGAGGCCAGCCAATCCGCCACGGCAATGAGGCCGGCATGGAACCACAGGCAGGCGCTCTCCCAAGGATCCTGTCCCCGGGGCGGTGCCGCCGGCAAGGGCCCGAAGTCACGCAGGAGTTCGGTCACGAGACGCCGGCGCTCTGCCTCCCAGGCGGGTCCCCCATCGGCGAGGGGCCCGAGGCGTTCGCCCTTCAGCCTGCCGTGGTGAGCACCGACAATGACGGCCCAGAACCGCAGAGGCGAATCCTGGCCAAGCAGGCTTTGAAGAACGCGCTGACCGACCTTGGCATGATCCTCCTCGGTGCCGGCGAGCATGGCCGGAAAGATGCCGTGACCCGTCAGCCAGGCGGCGCATTTCTTCTGGAACCCGGGAGAGACTTTCCCGATGTCGTGCAGGGCCGCCAGGCATACCCCGACGGCCGGAAGGGTCACCTCGACGAGCCAGGGCGGCAGGTCTCCCGTCAGCAAACGCGCAACGACCCCGGCTGTGCGGCAGTGCTGCAGCACCGAGATCCCCGGTCGGCCGCGCTCGGTTGTCTTGGCCCAGCACTGCTCGTGGGGGGGAACGGGCGGCGGACCATTGGGAACTTCGGATTCTCGCCGGAGGGTGAGTGGCATGACCTCTCCCGCGTATTCTGAAGACCCTCATTGCCTTACGGTAGCACGCCCCTGGCAGGGCGCAAACTCCTGCGCGAGGGTGGATGGCGGCGGCACACCGCAAACGGGGATCAGGGCTCGGTGTTCGACCGGCA
>JAFGRS010000060.1 GCA_016935045.1 Lentisphaeria bacterium
AACGGCCGCGAGCTGTGGTCCCGGGAAATGCCGTCGGTGGGCCGTTTTCCGGCCAAGTACCGGGGCGGCGGCATCGCCGCGGACCGGGATTCCCTGTATGCCGTCGTGGGCGCCGAATGCGCCCGCCTGGCCGCCGACACGGGGGAGGTCGTGCACACCTACCCGGCCCCGCCCGAGCTGCTCGGCATGCCCATCGTCGAGAACCCGATCCTCACGGCACTCGACGTGGGCGGCAACAAGGCGCGCCCCACGCCGAACACCGTGGGCTGGGAATTCCTGGCCGTCACCGACGACCTCGTCCTGGGCAGCGTGGGACAACCCAACTTCGCCTGGACCGGATGGCCCGAGGCACACCCGGAATGCTGCGCCGTCTTCGCACTCGGCAAGGCCCGCGGCGAACGGCGCTGGACCTACACCGCCGCGGAATCGGTCTCGCCCAATGCCATCTGCGTCCGCGGAGACCGCCTCTACCTCATCGACCAGGCCGGCCGCGCCACCGTCGAGCGCGCCAAACTCCGGGGCCGGACCGTGGCCCCGAATGCCGTCCTCAAGGCCATGGATCTCGCCTCCGGACAAACGCTCTGGGAAACGCGGGAGAAGCTGGACGGACACCTCCTCTGGATGGGCGCAGACGTGCTCCTCGTCACCCTGGGAAAAACCTCGGCCTACGCTGCCTCCGACGGCCGCCTGCTCTGGTCCCGGAAGCAGCCGGGACATCCCTACCCGGTGATCGTCGGCGACACCGTGTACCTCGGCTCCGGCGCCTGCGATCTGCACACCGGGGAACCACGCCGCCGCATCGACCCCCTCACCGGGGCGGAAATCCCCTGGCGGCTCAGCTACAAGGGGGGATGCGGGTCCTTCTCCGGCTGCCCGAGCGCCCTCTTCTGCCGCTCGGGTGCGACCGGGCTCATCGACCTGGCAGGGGACAGCGGCATGACCTGGCTGGGACAGGTCCGGCCCAGCTGCTGGGTCAACATGATCGCGGCCGGCGGCATGTTGCTGGTCCCGGAGGGGGCCAGCAGCTGCAGTTGCCCCTACAACTACCAGACCTCCCTCGCCATGGTCGCGGACCGGCGTCACGAAGAGTGGTTTGTCTTCCCGGAGCCGGGGACGCCGCCGGGCAGCCGCATCCGTACCCTCGCGGTCAACATCGGAGCCCCCGGGGACAAACGGGACGAACAGGGCGCCCTGTGGGCAGCCTTCCCCCGTCCCTTCAAACCGGGCGCCCTGACCATCCCCCTGTTCACCCGGAATGTCCCCACCTACTACCGCCGGAACGCCGACGAAACCGAGATCGGGGGAACGGGCAGGCCCTGGCTCTACACCTCGGGGATCGAAGGGGCACTCCAAGCCGAAATCGAGCTGTTCTTCGACCAGCCCGCGCCGGTGCCCGAATGCGGCGCCGCCCCCGCCATCGACGGCCGCCTCGAGGAGCCCTGCTGGGGAACGCAGCACCGTCTGCTGCTCACGGACGACAACCAGGGCACGGACGGCAGCGCCGTCGCCTGGCTCCGTCACAACGACGAGAGTCTCTTCGTCGGCTTCCGCCGCGAGGCGGCACGAAAGGACAACCAACCCGTCCCGTGGCGTTCGGTAACCTCCGGGCCCGACAGCCGGCCGTGGGACGATGACTCCTTCGGCATCCGGCTCTGGGACGCGGGCCGCCGCACCGGGGTCTACCTGCACCTCTCCAATACGGGAGCCACCTTCGACGGCCGCACGGACCCCACCATGTACGGCCTCATCGGCTCGGACCCGGGCTGGAACGGCCCCTGGTCCCGGGCCGTGCAGACCGACCCCGAACACTGGACGGCGGAGATCGCCGTTCCCTGGACCACACTTGCCGAAGCCGGCATCCGCCGGGACGAACTGTCCGTCTATCTCGAAAGCGTCAACCACACCGGCGTGGGGCCCGAACGACTGCAGTACCGCTACCGGACGCTCCGCAGGCTCTACCTCTTCAGCCGCCTCACACCGGTCACCTACCGGCCGCCGCCTGCCCCCGCGCCCCGCCTCTACGACGTGGTGCTGCACTTCGCGGAAGTCGCCGCAGTCGCCCCCGGTGAGCGCAGGTTCGACGTCAAACTCCAGGGCGAAACCGTCCTCGCCAATCTCGACGTCGCCCGCGAGGCGGGAGGACGCAACCGAGCCCTGGTGCGGACAGTGAAGGGTGTGCGCGCCACCGAGCGGCTTGCCCTCGATCTCGTGCCCCGCACGGAACTCCCACCCATCCTCAGCGGCATCGAACTGCGCTACGACGAGACCACGGCCAGGGAACTGGCCCGCGCCGAAGCCGGGGACGGCCTGGTGGCACACTGGCGCCTGGACGCCGGGACCGGGACCCGGGCGCCGGACAGCGGCCCCTTCGGCCTGCACGGCACCATCGAGGGTGCGGAAGTGCTCCCGGGACCCGGCGGCGGGGGCCTGCGGTTCGACGGCCAGGACGATACCGTGGACTGCGGCACGGATGCGCGCCTCAACATCCCGGATGCCCTCACCGTCTCGGCCTGGATCAAGGTGGAGTCCCACCACGAAGACCAGCTCCACGACGTGGTCCTGAGCAAGGGCGCCGACGCCTACTCGATCTACCTCCACCGCAAGGACGGAGGACGCCTCTGCGCCTATGTCCGCATCGGCCCCGAACACCGCTCCCTCGCCATCCACATGCCGGAGTTCGGCCACTGGCATCACATCGCCATGACCGTCCGCGACGGAGAACAGAAGACCTATTACGACGGCACCCTCCAGGCAACGTCCGCATACACCGGGACCATCGGCGCCACCGACACCCCCCTGATCCTCGGATACCACCCCGCGTTCCCCGTCGCGGGCCATTTCGACGGCAGCATCGAGGACGTGCGCATCCACCGGGCCGTGCTCTCACCCGAGGCCATCGGGTACCTGCACGGGGAGGGACGTGGTTCCATGCACCCACACCCCGCCGCGCGGCCGTAGCCAGGGGTCGTCCGGAAAGGGGTCTCCCGCCTCCACTGTCCCGGCGGCGGCGACTCGTCCCACAGGGGTCTGGACCGCCCGCGGCCTCGCGGGCATCTGAGGGATCACGCCGACGGCAACCCGCTCCCTGCCTTTCCACTCCCGCGGCGCTATGTTACGATTCGTCCCACAGGGGTCTGGACCGCCCGCGGTCTCGCGGGCACGGATCCGGCGGTACGGACTGTCCTGAGACCACTGCTACCTGCGCAGCGGCGGCACGCGGGGCATTCCCGTGGCCCCGGGAATTGCGGGCGGACCGAAGGAGGCCCATCCATGAGCGAGGCGGGAATCCCCATCCCCAGGCGTGAATTTCTCCGCCGCGGCGCCAAGGCCGCCGGAGCCGCCGCGGCCGTGCCTTGGCTGCTGCCTGCCTCGGCACTGGGGCGGGACGGCCACATCCCCCCGGGCGAACGCATCGGCATGGGGTTCATCGGACTCGGGGGCCAGGGAACCGGCCATCTTCTCGGCGGCGCCTGGACCTACGTCCCGGGCGGGTACGCCGCCCGCGAAGACGTCCAGGTGCGCGCCGTCTGCGATGTCCGCCAAGAGAGACGCGAGCAGGCCCGGGAACGCTGCAACCGCATCTACGCCACCCGGACCGGACAGGCCGCCTACGACGGCGTGCAGGCCTGCAACGACTTCCGCGAGGTGCTGGCGCGGGACGACATCGATGCCGTACTCCTGGCCCTGCCCTACCACTGGGCCTGCCCCATGGCAACCATGGCCCTGCGCGCGGGCAAGGACGTCTACTGCGAGAAACCCATGTGCATCACCCTGCGCGAGGGCCGCCACCTGGCGGAGGCATGCCGCCGTTTCCGGCGCGTCTACCAGGCCGGCACCCAGCAGCGCAGCGAGTACGGCGGCAAGTTCCGGCAGGCCTGCAACCTGGTCCGCAATGGCCGCATCGGGGAACTCCGGGAAGTCTACGCCTATCGCCTGCCGGGGGCGTTCCTGCCCAGGGCGTGGACCTCGGACGAATCCCAACCGGTACCCGACGGCTTCGACTGGGACCTGTGGTTGGGACCGCTGCCCTGGCGCCCCTATGCCGGCCAGGCCGGCCATGCGCTGCCGGGGATGTTCGTGGGCGATGTCAACTGGGCGCCACACCACTACGACTTCATCCAGTGGGTGCTCGACGCCGATGCTACGGGGCCCCTGGAAGCCTGGCCGGAGAACGATGCCGTACACCTGCGCTATGCCAACGGCGTCGTGGTTCACTCGACCGGCTTCCCCGGCGACCCCGTGGGGAATGTGGGCGGCGCCTGCTTCGTGGGCACCGAGGGCCGCATCGCGGTGGATCGCGACCGCATCGTCGCGGAACCCGCCTCCATCCTGCGCTCGCCGCCCCGCCCCGGCGAGTCACACGTCTACCATTCCGTCAGCCATGCCGGCAATTTCCTGGACTGCATCCGCACCCGCCAACCCACCATCTGCCCCGCGGAAACCGCCGTGCGCAGCATGAGCACCGTCCTCGTGGGAGGCATCGCCCTGGCTCTGGGACGCGCCGTCCGCTGGGACCCGGCACGGGAACAGTTCCCCGGCGACGCCGAGGCCAACCGACTCCTCGCCTACGTCCCGCGCACCCCCTGGGCAACCTGAACCCACCCCACCAACGCATGGAGCAGCAGACCATGAACTGGAACCGAACGCCACACATCCTCTGTGCGGGAATCCTTGTCCTTGCCGGCCTGCCGGTACGGGGCACCGAGGAAGACAACCTCATCGCCATCCTGCGCTCCGGCGCCACGACCGCCGAGAAGTGCGCCGCCTGCCAACGCCTGCGGCAGACCGGAACACCCCGCGCCGTCCCGGCCCTGGGCGAACTCCTGGACCAGGAACGCACCGCCCACGCCGCCTGCCAGGCCCTCGACGGAATTCCCGGCGGCGAGGCCGCCGCGACCCTGCGCCAGGCGGCGATACACCGCACCGGACCCGTCCGGCTCCTCGCCATCGACTGCCTCGGACGCCGCGCCGACACCGAGGCCATCCCTTCCCTGGCAGCCCTGACACGCGACGCGGACCCGGCAACCGCCGCCGGCGCGGCAATGGCCCTCGGACGCATCGGGGGACCGGGGGCCGCCGAGGCCCTCCTGAGCGCCCGGAAGGACGGGCGCGCAAACGTGCGCGACGCCGCGGCGGAAGGACTGCTGCGCGGCGCGGAACGGGCCCTCGGCGAGGGCGACCCCGCCGCGGCCCTGCGCCTCTACCGGAGCGTGCTGGACACACCCCTGAGCAACCCCCTTCGGAGCGCGGCGTGGTGCGGGATGGTCCTTGCCGATGCCAAGGAGGGACCAAACCTCCTCCTGGAAGCCCTCGCCAACCCCGCCGCGCCCTGGCATGCGATGGCCCTCTCCCTCGTCCGCGAGACCGAACCGCCGCAGTACGTGCAAACCTGCCTGACCCGCTGGGATTCCCTGCCGGATGCGGCACAGGTGGCCGTCCTCGAAGCCCACCTCCGCCGCGGAGCAGAAGCCCTGCCCACCGTCCAGCGCGGCCTCCGCAGCCCCCACGCCCGCGTCCGCGCCGCGGCCATGAAGGCCCTCCTCGTCCTCCCCCACCCTCCCGCCGTGCCGGCCCTCGCCGAAATCGCGGCCACGGCCGAGACACAGGAACGCGAGGCGGCCCGGCAAACCCTTGCCGCCATCGAGGGAGAAGGCATCCGCGACGCCATCCTCCACCATCTCGCCGTTGCCGAACCGCCGCTTCAGGCCGAACTCCTGCGCACCCTCGGCCGGCGCGGCGACAGGGACGCGGCGGAGGTCCTGCTGCGCTATGCCCGCGAGACAACGGGACCCGTTCGGAATGCCGCCCTGGCCGCCCTCGGAGACCTGGCCTGCGAAACCACCCTCGGCGCGCTCCTCGACCTCGCCGCGACGTCCCCCGCCGAAGACGCGCGGTCCCCCGCCCTGGCCGCCGCCGGAGCCGTCTGCCGGGCGAGCCGCGACCGCGAGACGGCCACCGACCTCCTCCTGGACGCCGCCCGGCGCCTCCCCGCGACCGAACGCAGCTCAATCCTGCCCCTGTTCGGCGCCGTGCCCGCCGGCCGCACCATGAACTACCTGTTCGAGGCCGCCAAAACCACCGACCCCGAGATATCCCGCGAGGCGGTGAGGACCCTCTCGGGCTGGCCGGACCTCGCACCCGCCTCGGGATTGCTCGAACTGGCCCGTACCCATGGCGATGGGACAACCCGAGTCCTCGCCCTGCGCGGCGCCATCGAACTCGCGGGACGCGAACCCGATCCCGGCCGAAAACTCGCAGCGCTGCGGGAAATCCTGCCGGCGGCCGGACGATCGGAGGAGAAACGCCTGGCCATCGCGGCACTGGGGCAGATCCCTACCCCGGAGGCCTTGGCAACCGTACTGCTGCGGCTGGCGGACCCCGACGTGGTCAACGAGGCCGCCGCCGCGGCCCTCGACCTGGCACAGAAGCTGGCCGAGGCATCGCCGGAGGCCGCCCGGAATGCCGTCGCCCAGGTCCTCGCCGCCCCCTGCAACGACACGCTCCGGGCCCGGGCGGCGGTGCTCCGGGGCAAGCCGCAGGCAGGTCCCTTCCTCCGCCATTGGCTGGTGTCCGGACCCTACGCGAAGCCGGGGGCTGTCGGCGCGGAGGGCGTCTTCGACGTGGTGTTTCCCCCGGAGCGGGAGGGGGCCAAGCTCGAGTGGCAGCAGCTGCCGGTGGCGGACCATCCCAACCTGAGCGGCCTGTTCCCGGGGCGCACGGACTGCGCCGCGTACCTCCGGGCACGCGTCCTGGCGCCGCGGGAGGCCGATGCCCTGCTGCTTCTCGGCAGCGACGACGGCATCAAGGCCTGGCTCAACGGGACGCCTGTCTTCGGCAATAACGTCGACCGGCCCATCACCGTGGATGGCGACGTCGCCGCCGTGCGCCTGCGACAGGGCGAGAACACGCTGCTGCTGAAAATCACCCAGGGACAGGGCGGTTGGATGGCCTCCGCCCGCTTCGTCGGCCTCGACGGGAGCCCAATCCCGGGACTCCAGGACCAGCCCTGGGAAGGGACAGCCTACGCCCAGGCCGCCCCCGCAGCCGCAGCCGCCGCCAAACCGGCCCCCCAGGCACAGGCATCCCCTACCCCCGCCGCACTGCCGCCCCGCCAGAACTTCCGCCGCTTGCGCCTGTTCGAGGAGTTCTACGCCGAGGGCGCCTACTATGGCGACTTCAACCGCGACGGCAGGATGGACGTCGTCGCCGGGCCATTCTGGTTTGAGGGTCCCGATCTGCAGACGCGCCACGAGTACCGTCCCGTCAAGGCCTTTGACCCCAAGGGCTACTCCGACAACTTCCTGACCTATGCCGGGGACTTCAACGCAGATGGCTGGACCGACATCCTCGCCGTCCCGTTCCCCGGCCGCGAGGGCTACTGGTACGCGAATCCCCGCGGCGCGGAGGGCCACTGGAAGACACACCGCTTCTATGACATGGTCGGCAACGAGTCGCCCATGTGGGGGGACGTCACCGGCGACGGAGTCCCCGAACTCCTCTTCTGCAACGAGGGATATCTGGGCTACGCCGGCCCCGACCCCGGCAACCCGGACGCCCCATGGGTGTTCCGGCCCGTCTCCGGCCAGGACCGCCGCTACCAGAAGTTCACCCACGGCATCGGCTTCGGTGACCTCAACGGCGACGGCCGCGTCGATATGCTCGAGGGCGTGGGCTGGTGGGAACAGCCGGCGGACCCCCAACCCGGCCAGACCTGGCTGTTCCACCCCCAGCGCTTCGCCGAGGCCGCCGCCCAGATGCTTGTGGACGACCTCGACGGCGATGGCCTGCCCGATGTCGTCAGCGCCTGGCACTGCCACCACTACGGCCTGGTCTGGTACCGGCAGAAACGCGACGCCGACGGCACCGTCGCCTGGGAACAGAACACCATCCTGACACCCCAGCCCGACCTCGCTTCCAACGACCTCCGAATCAGCCAACTCCATGCCTTCGAACTCGTCGACATGAACGGCGACGGACACCGCGATATCCTCACCGGAAAACGCTTCTGGGCCCACGGACCCACCGGCGACAAGGAACCCGATGCCCCCGCCGTCGTGCTCTGGTTCGAACGGCACCGCGATGGACAGGGCGGCGTCAACTTCCTACCCCGACTCGTCGACGATGACTCCGGAGTCGGGACCCAGGTCACAGCCACCGACCTCAACGGCGATGGCCGACCGGACGTGATCGTCGCCAACAAAAAGGGCGGATTCGTCCACCTCAGCCAGCCCTGACCGCCTCCCCTGGAGGGCGACGCTCCGCGGAGCCGCATCCCCATCCCCTGGAGGGCGACGCTCCGCGGAGCCGGTTTCCGAG
>JAFGRS010000497.1 GCA_016935045.1 Lentisphaeria bacterium
GCGCGAGCGTCCTCGCGAGCCTCCCGCCCCCTGGCGCGCGAGCGTCCTCGCGAGCCTCCCGCCCCCTGGAGCGCGAGCGTATCGCGAGCCTCCCGGCGTTCACTGAGGCATTACCTCGAGGCGCAAGCCGTCAGTCAAGCTGGGGAGGGATCGGGAATCGCTCGCGCCAGCGGTACCGGAACCGGTGCCTTGGGCCGAAACACAGGAACCACTCACCGGCAACAACCCGCTGCCGTGTCCCTGCTGCCACGACCTGAGCCTGCAGGCCTGAGCTGCAGGCCAGCGCTCCCGCGGTCAGCAGGCACACCGGTCTGTCCAGGCGTGACTTCATGAGGGTCTTCCATACTGACGTTGCCGCTGCCCAACTGCCCGGTTCCACCTCCAGAACGGCATGCCGGCCGTGCGGGCCGGCAGCGCCGTCGTCGCTGCACGTGCTTGGGCGGCGCCCGTGCCAGGGCACTGTCCTCAGCGAACGGTGAACACGACCGAGCATAGTCTCTCCGGTGGCAGGCGCCACTCCAGCCGGCCGCCGGCCGGAAGATCCCGGGCGTCGGCGCCGTCCGGTTCCGCGCCCACGAACCCCGCAGCCCGAAACGGGTGTTCGCCGGGGGCAACCAAGTCGAGGACGGTCGCCTCGGACTGCGTGTTCACGGCGAACACACCCACGCTGCCGCTGCCGTCGTCCCAGGCGCTCTGGATCACCAGGGGCACCGAGACCGTCTGGGGCCGGGCCAGACGCCGCTGCCGGACCTGGCTGATCTCGCGCCGCGACGTCGGGACGTCCGCCAGGAGGGGGCGCCGCATGCGTCCGTAGAGCAGGAACGGCTTGGCGTGCGCGGCCATGGCGGCGTAGTAGTCTTCGAGTAGCCCTCGGGACGCGGCGGGGATCGCGTCCGGGGTCTCGGCCGTACCGCCCCAGAAGGCCAGGCTGGGGACCTGACCGTAGACGAGCATCGCGGCGAGTTGCCACGGTGAGCGGTTTTGGGCGGTGACCCAGCCGAAGATGATCGGGATGTGCTCGTGGAACAGGTACTGGCAGAGCGGAACAAGGTCGGGATTCGTATCCTCGTGGAAGAGGCGTGCCTGGTAAGCGTGCAACTCCCCGTTGAGCAGGTCGGTACAGCTTTCCTTGGTCAGGAGGAACCCTTTCACCCCGCGTCGAGCGGCTTCCGCCCGGATCGCCTGGAGGGCCTCGCGGGTGACCGCCGTGGACCACGGGCCACACGGGACCGGGTGGCCGTGACCTGGGTCGAAGCAGCTCTCCACGCCGTCGGGGTACGGCCCGTGGTCCTGGTCATCGTGGATGACCGTGACCCCCAGGTCGAAGAGCTGCCTCGCCGTATCCTGAAGATAGGTCCGGCCGAACGGCGTGCCGCGGCACACCCGGCAGGATTCCCGCCCCTCCGCGTGAGCGGCGAGCAGCGCCCCGTCGCGGCCTCGTTCACAGATCGCGGTCCCGTCGTTCTCCGCAAAAAACCTCGCCAAGGCTTCGTTGCTTCGCTGCCCGAGGGCGCCCTCCTGCCGCGTCGTCCAGCGGTAGCCTGAGATGAAGCCGGCAACGACGATGCCCCTCTCCTGCAGCCGGGCGGTGAGGTCGCGAAACGCGTCGGCGCCGAGCGCGGGCGGGAAGTAATCGATGCCGACCCAGTTCCCGTGTTTCTCCCAGCCCAGCGGACGGTAGATGATCGGGGCGCCGAAACGCTCACCCCACGCCCGCAGCCGGGCGGGCAACGTCTGGAGGTCTTCCCGGTCGAGTTGGGTCGAGAGACACAGAGGAGGAGTTCGCAGCAGCTCGGGCACGTCCTTGCGCTCGCGCAGCGGGGTGGCGGACCAGGGCTGGGCCGAGGCCCAGGCCCGGTAGACTTCGGCAGCGCCCTGCCAGGATCCGTCGCAGAAGGAGAGCCGGACCCGGTAGGGCGCAGCCCATTCGCGGCCCGGCTCGAAGGAGGGCTGGTGGCGTACGGCGAAAACGGCGTGGCGGTCCCGGGACTCGTAGCCGAAGGCCTTCACGTGGCCCTCCCCGTCATCCGTCCACAGGACGAAGCTGCCCGTCGATCCCAGGCACGCGATCATCTGGGCGAACAGGTGCGAGGGGTGGGCGCGCCAGTAGGGCCGGTTGCTGAGGAGCGGCGCTTTGCCCTCGAACATGGGGAATAGGTAACGCTTCTCCTCACCGCCCACGAGGCGCGGTGTCGCCACGACCGGGAAGTCCACCCGGCCGATCGCCAGGGCCGGGTCCTTGGGGCGGACCGCGATCGACCAGACGGTCTCGCCTGGCCGCTCGCCGGCCCGTACCACCACCCGTGCCGCGACCTGCGGGTGATCGAAGGCCAGGGCCAACTCGCGGTCGGTCGAGGCCTCGCGCCACACCGCCATGGACGTCGCGTCGATCTCGCCCGCGGGCTGGACGCCGCGCACGAGCTGGACGTGGAACAAGCCCGGCAGGGCGTCGGCCGCGGACGCCACGTGTTCCAGCGACCGGGTCCGGTCGAGAAGCGAGACGAGCCGGCCCTCCCGCACCGCCACCCGGCCGCCGGCGCCCTCCAGGGCCGCCTCCTGTCCCCAGGCCGTACCGGCCGCGGCCAGCACACTCGCGCCGAAAAGCATGGCCCGTTGCCTCCAGATTGTCCGCCTTCGCGTCATGAGCAGCACACTCCTCGCGGCCTGTCGATCGCCCCTCTCGCGGGCGCCCCGAGAACAAGCCCTCACCATGCGACGTGGAGAGTCATCGGCCCCTCCTGCCTTCCTCACTTCCGCCCCGCCAGATAGCCCCAGGCAAAGGACGTCGGCAACATGGTCTGGTGGACGGTGAACTCGTTCATTGGCGCGTAAGTGAACACGTCGTAGTAGGACTCCGTGGCCGGCCAGGCCTGAACCGGGGGATACAACATCCTCTCGAAGCGCGCCGCGTTGGGGTGTTTGCCGCGCGAGGCCGGGTCGATCGGGCCACCAACGGTCACGCCTTCGTAGAGCGGCTGGCCCGTGACGTACGCGTCTTCGTGCAGGGGATGCTGAGGCCAGCGGCTGCCAACGCCCGTCACGTAGCACATGTTCACCGGGTTGGCGCCGGCGCCGGTCAACGCGGACAAGACGATACCCCGCAGGTATTTTGGGTCGCCGGTGAGGAAGTGGGCGCGAACCAGGTTGTGGGACTCGGGCTTGCTCAAAGCGCCCCACTTGATCTCCCGGCCCGGGCCGCCGGACCAGTGGAAATCCGTAGACGCGGTGAAGCTGAGGTCGCGGTCGGCATCGCGCAGCAGGGCGGTACGGATGTTCCCCTGCATCGCCCTATCGATCCCGGGATGCTCCGTGCGCAGGTAGGTCCAGGCCGCAACGCCCTGGGGATCAGTGAGATGGCCCAGGTGACTGGTCAGGAAGGGGACACTCGGGTCGCGAAATCGTGTCGTGGTCAGGAAGATCTCATGCCACTTCCCGTCGCCGGTCAGGCGGTAGAGTTCTGCCGCGGCCAGGCAGCGCGCATCCTGCGGACCCGCGGCGCCGGGTCGACCCGGACGGCGCCCTGCGCCGTCGGGTCCCTCTCCCACAAGCTGCGACTCCGCCCAGGCGAAAGCTCTCAGGGCGCTTTCCCGGTAACCGCGGGCCGTGTCCGGGCCGTCGTGGGTCTGGAACCACAGCGCCGCGCGCGCGGCATCGGCGGCATAGCTGAACGCGACTCCCGGGGTCCGGGCGTAGGCGAAGATCGGGAGGGATTCCTGCCAGCTCGCTTCCCCGCGGCGCGGGTGTTCGCCGGACTCGATGGCGCCGTAGACACTGCCGTCGGCCTGCTGCATCCGGCGCAGGAAGTCGACCTCCCAGAGCGCCTCGTTGATGAGATCCGGCACCCCGTCGGCCGAGTCGGGAGTGCCGAAGGTCCAGTGCTCCAGACTGTCGGGGAGCATCTCGGCCAGGTCGAAGAGTAGGAGCGGCATGAGCGCATGGTCCGGGCGGCGGTCCCAGTCGCCGGCATCCATATAGCCGCCCCAGGCGTCGGGCGCCACCCGGTTCGTGAGGTCCTGTACCCAGCGCTGGAAACGGCCGGTGGCCTCGTAGGACGCCACCAACGCCCTCAGCCCGGGGTTCAGCTCCCGGTCAATGCCCTGCTCACCAGGCGAGCGCGGTTCGGACACATACACCGTCACGCCGTCGTCGGGATGGAACCCGCGCGGACGTACGAACGGCGTGTGCGGGGGTCCCAGCGCGATGCCGCTGCGCTGGCAGTACAGGCCCCGCATGGACTTGACGAAGGCTGTCTTCCAGACATCCGGGCCGATCTCGAAGGGAAAGGAACACCCCACCCCGTCGAGGCTGACCCGGTACGTGCCCGGCGTGCGGAATGCCGAGAAATCCAGTTCGTGGATATCGGCCCGGGTCTTGTTGCCCTGCTCGTCAGCCCGTTTCGCAAGGGTGGCCTTTCCGGAAAACACGACTCCGCCGGTCTTGTCATCGACCAGTTGGAATGCGGTGCCTGCCGCATACTCGAGGGGCCCGCCCGTGCCCGCCCAGAAGGACACGAACGCCAGCTTGACCGGGTCGTCCGGACGGAACCCGACCTGATTCACATGGACGGCCTCGCTGCGCAGCCTGGCCGGGTCCAACTCGAAGGTCACCGCGTCTCTTGCGAGCAGCCCTGGGCGGATGTGGATGGCGTAGCCCTTGCCCGGCTCCAGCGGCCGCCCCAGGCGCAACGTGACGGTGTGCTCCATGGCCGAGGTCTCCGGGGCCGGCCCGCGGGTGCAATCCACCGGCTTGGACTTGCGAAAGACCGCCACCGGAACGGCCCCTTCCCCGCCCCTTTCGGCCACGATGCGGTAGGAGTCGGGCTGATCGGCGCTGCGGGTGTCGAGGGGCTCGCCTGCGAGTCGGTCCGCCGTGCAGAGGATCTTCCCGGCCGCCCCGACCAGCGCACCGATCCGGGCATCCCCACGCCGGACGAAGCGGTGCTGACGCCAGGTCACGATCTCGTCCCCGGGTTGGGCCTCGTAGGGGACCTGTCTCCCGTGTTCGACGGACTGCGCCCGGATCGTGAGCGCCACGGCATCCGGGGCTGCCATCCCGACATGCAACACCTCGGGCTTGCCGGTGATCCCGGGCTCGACAGTCCCCTCGACGATGATATCGGCGGAGGCCGGCCCGATACGTGTCACCTGGACCTGGCCCGCCACCTTTGGATGGAGAATGCCCACCGACAGCGCGGCCAGAGACAGCAACGATCGACTCATGCTCCGGTCTCCTTGCTTCTGCAGCACGGTGTGCCGTGCTCTGCGGTTTTCACAAATGCCAGTCACGCCTGCATTCGGGGTGCACGGACGCGCTGGAAGTCCTGCTCCGTCGCCACCTCGTACACGGCCAGGGTGTTTTCGAGCGGGATGTCCATCGTGCACGTGTTGGGCGGCCCTAACCTGGATGATTCACCGCGAACCACGCGAAATACACGAACACGTTCGTTCCGAACCGATTGCAACACCAATCCCGGCGCTGCACCCGTGTGTCGGGCGCTTCCGGGCGCCGCTGGGAGTGACC
>JAFGRS010000498.1 GCA_016935045.1 Lentisphaeria bacterium
ACCTACGCGGTGGCCGCCACGGTGGACGACCCGAACTGGGCCGGCACGGCCACGGGCGACCTGGTGGTGGCGCCCGCTCCGCTCACCTGCACGGCGGACGATCAGGAACGCCTGTTCTGGACGACGAACCCGGTCTTCACCATTACGTATGCCGGGCTGGTGAACGGGGACATCGCACCCGAGGTCCCGCCGGTGGCTTCCTCTTGGGCGGTCCAGGACAGTCCCCCAGGAACATATGCGATTACGCTGGCAGGAGGCGGCGATCCGAACTACGCGATCACGCTGGTCGACGGCATTCTGACCGTGCTCCCGGCCGTGGAAGTGGCGCCTGTCGGCGACTTCGAGCTTGCTTTCGTGGATCCCGGCAATCCGGCCCGCCGTCGTATCTGGGATTTCCGCGGGCCCTACGAGGCCGTGGTTCAAGGGTACACTCTCGAACTGGACCTTGACCATGACCCGAAGGGCGCACTGACGGGCACCGGGAGGCTGGCGGGAATCATGCCCTCGGGGACCCCCGTCGACGTGCCCCTGACGGTGAAGGGGAAGGTGTCCGGCAAGAGCGGCGCGGTTGCCGCATCCATCAGCCTGTCCGGAAAGACGGCGACCTCGACCGTAAAGCTGAAGCTGGCCCTGTCCCTGGGAGGGGACACCCTGGTCGGGGCCTGCTCGGGGCGTGTTGCCGATGGCTTGGGCGGCACGGACAAGTTGGCGGATGGATGCGTGCTGGCGCTCGATGCGGCCATGAACGGGGAGTTCCAACTCGGCATGGGCCTCGAACAAAACGAGAAAGGCGCCATCACGGGGACCGGCGTGCTGACCCTGGCCAACGGCCGCGAAGTGCCCGTGCTGATCAAGGGCAAGGAGTCCAAGGGAGTGCTTGCCCTGCAGGTGGTCGGCGACAAGGCGCTGGATCCCCTCGCCGGCGCGGTGAAGCTGAAACTCGCCGTGCGGACGCTCTCCAACGGCGCCGCCGAGGCGCAGACACTCCAGGGCAAGGCCTTCGGACAGAGGCTGGCTTGGCCGGAGTAGCGCCGCAAAACTCGCCGCCGCGCGCAAGCGGAACGCTCATTTCTGCAGCGTTCCATCTGGAGCCGGGGGTCCTCCGCCGTACCTGTCTTGGTCCGGCATACCGCCGAGGACGGCGGGCTCCAGCGCCTCTTCTTCGGGCGTCCTGCTTGCCCGGGCCCCACGCTCAACAGAGTGAGGTCTGGGGTCCATGCTGCTACGTTTCTCTACGGCGTCAGCCGCGAGCCGAGCGCGACTGTCTTTGTGGACGGGATAGCGCCACTCGGCTCGTGGCGCCTACCGCAGGTCACGCGTTCTCGCGGAACCTGAGCCCCGTCGAAGGTCGACCGGCGATTCGGTGCGTGGTGCTCCGGCCGGGACGCAGCCCGGCCCTCCAGGCGCCCGGCCCGCCGGGCGGAAGGGGATCGGGAGCCCGGGTGGGGCGGGGACGGCGGACTGACGCGTCGTCAGGGGCGCCACAGAGGGTCGCCGTGGCAGGGGTCTGGCCCGCGCCGCCAGAAGTTCCACCCGCGCCCGGCGCCGGCACCCAGGATCAGGGTCAGGGAGTCCGTGACGTCCGCGGCGATTTCGATGCTGCCATACCGGGTGCCGTGATTCCCGACCCCGAGGCAGAGCATGCCACGCAGGCGGGGCGGGCGCAGGCGGTGCAGGGCGGGTGTGCCGACGGTGTCTCCCGGTTCCGCATCGGGTGTCCAGGGGCTTGCCTCCAGGCGCAGGGGGGAGAGGTCGGCCATGGGGTTCCCTTCGTCCGGGCCCTCGAGTTCCGTGTGCGCCGCAGGTGTTGCTTCCGGCACCGGTATGTCTTCTCCCGGGCCACGGACCTCGTACAGCAGCCGGGAGTCGAGGCGCACGGTCCCGGCGGCGGTACCGGCATCGGGAGGGGGTGTTTGGGGCCCTTCCGCGCCGCCCGGGACAGCGCCGAAGGCTGCCGCGGCGGCAACGGCCAGTCTCCATCCGCGCAGGATTCTGACGAGCACGCGCATGGTCCTTCATTCCGGGTCCGCTGCGGCCGGAGTGCGGCCCGTCTCGAGACTCTTCTCCAGCCGCTGCAATGCATCGCGGATCTCGGTCAGTAGGTCCGTCACCCGCTGCGAGTCCGGGAACGCGGCCCGGGCCAGGGCGTCTTCCGCCTCGGCGATCCGGCGGACGAGATCCGCCTTCACCTCCTGCGGCTTGGCCACGCCGACGAGTTTCTCCTCGGGGGTATCGGCCCCCGTCGAGGGCGTATAGATCCACACCTGTCCCATACCGGCAAGGCGTTCTATGGGGCCCTGCACCACGTCGATGTTGGTGATCTTCTCGAGGGGGATGGACCGCCGGCGCCGCCAGAGCACTCCCGAGGCCTTCGACACGTACCGGGCGTCCAGGGCGTAGCGCAGCGACTGGAAGTACAGGACGACCAGCAGACTCAGCGCCAGCCAGGCGATCACAAAGGCAACGGCAAAGGCATGGTACCCCGTCCCCCGCCATGCCCCCACGACGCCGGCAACCGTGCCCGCAACCACGGCCGCCGCGAACCCCGCGCACAATACCCACAACACACACAGCGCGGGGCACGGTCTGAGTTCCCTGTCTTCCATCGTGTCCAGGCTCTCCACACAGGCGGACGCGGGGAACCGCGCCGCGCCAATCCTCCCATAGTATACCACGCCGAAGCGAAATGGGGCTTTGAGCCCACCGGAAGCTCCCGCCCAGCCGGTTCCCCTGGAGGGCGACGCTCCGCGGAGCCGTTCCCCTGGAGGGCGACGCTCCGCGGAGCCGTGCCTCCCCAGTACGGCGGGCGGTCCCCGACCGCCACTCCGTCTCTCCATCCTTGCCGCCCGGGGACCGTGCGGCGTACTGGGGATGTGGGGATGCCGCCCGGGGACCGTGCGGCGTACTGGGGATGTGGGGATGCCGTGTTCACGGAGCCGTTCCCGTGCCGGGGGGGGGCAAAGCACTGGCGTGCCGGACGGGCCAAGGTATAGTCCCTATTCCATGGTGACGGTGGACTTCCAGTCTGGCACCCTGTTGGTGGACGGACCCGCGGCGGCCCTGGCACGTCTCTCGGCGTGGTGCATTCGCGACGAGCGCGTCGGGCGTTGGCGGGCCGAGTGCCGTTACTACGGGGAGATTCTCACGGCGCTGCACGGGGCCGGCATTGCCTACGCGGATCGCGCCCGGGCGTTCCGGGTCCTGGATCTGGTGTCACGGGAGGTCCATCCGCCCCGGGACTACCAACGGGCCGCGGTCCGGGCCTGGCAGGCTGCGGGTCGGCGCGGCGTGATTGCGCTCCCCACGGG
>JAFGRS010000499.1 GCA_016935045.1 Lentisphaeria bacterium
ACGAAGGCCGGTCTCCCTTCGAGCAGTCGTTCGAGCGCCGCGGGCCGGCAGACAAGCATCGAGCCGGCGTCGGCGCGCCGCAGCGTCAAGCCCGGTCCCGGGGCACGGGCCGTGACCAGGATGGCGTGGCAATCCGCCTCGGCCACCTCATCGGTCCTGCCGCCGTCCCCCTCGAACACCAGCGCCAATGGGAGGGAGGCACACGGGAAGGCATCGTCGTCCTCCAGCCACTCCCCCGCGGCAAGGTCGATCCGCCTGCCTTCCTCAACCACATGCACTCCGGTCAGAGGCCGCAACAACCGACCGTGGAGGACCGCCAGCCTGCGGGCCTCGGGATCGGACTCGCATCCCAATCCCCGGTACCGCAACACGCCTCGGAACGCCCCATCCTCCGCCAGCAGAACCTGCCGCGGGGTCCCGTCCAGCGTGGCATGGCTCACCCGAACCAGGCCGCCACGGCCCTCGGCCGGCCACACCGCCGACAGCACGAGCAGGCACACGGCCAGGGCCCGGAGCAGGCATCCGGGGGCCGCCGGGGGGGCAAGGTCATGCCGTGCCGTGCTCATCGCGCCGGCCTCCCGCGTTCCCCCCGCGTCCGGCGGACGACGCTCCACACCGACACGAGGATGACCAGCACGGTCCCGGGCAAATAGGCCTGTGGAGACGGCGCCTGCCCCGCGTACGCGAACCCGAAGGCAAGCGCCAGCCACGCCAGAGCACAGGCGAGGACCACACCCTGCGCCCGAACCCGGCGACACGGCCGGACCGCTTGCGCGGCGGCCGCCCCAAGCAACGAAACCAGGAACAACCCGACCCCGACCCGGGGACCATCCAGGCGGCCGCCCAGGGAGAGCCAGCGGCCCACAAGCCCGGCAAACCACACCATGCCGGCCCCCCGCAACAACGCCGCCAGCCACACCGGTAACAGCACCCGGAATGCCCCCCCCGTGCCGACCCATCCGGGAGCGGAGCAGGCTCCCACCGCCACGGCCGCCGCCAGGCAGACGACGGCACCCAGCATCAGCAGATCCACCCCGGGGTGGGATCCGGCCGGCGGGGCATACCCCAGCCACCACACCAGCAGCAGCCCCACCACCATGGACACCCCGAGCAGATGCAGCCCCTCCCAGAAGCCCGGCCATGTCCTGGCCTGATTGTCCCGGAGCCGTTCCATCAACGCCTCGACACCGGCGGTCCGGCTCGATCTTCGTCCCGATGACCCACGCTGAGCCCGGATGCCCCCCGCCAGCAACCCGGGAATCATCAGGCACCAGACCACGCCGTGCCCCTTGAGGAAGGACGTCAACCACGAGACGCCGCCGGGCCACTCGCTCAGCGCCCTGCCCACCCGCAGCGCCACGTCCGGGACCCCGGCGGCAGCGCCGTACAGCATCAGGGAAGGCGGCAACCCGGCGCCAAGAATGGGCAGCGGACTCACCCAGGCCAACCGGGACCCGTGCTCCGGGCCGAACAGGGCAGGCAACAGCCCCAGCAGAGCCAACGCCAGGACCGCGACGGCACCCGTTCCGGGCAGCCGCAGGATCAGCAGCCAGGCCAGGCGGGCGGTCAGCGCCATGGCCGGTCCCGAGATAAGGAAGGCCCCCGCCAGCCCGGCGTCGGTCCATCCCAACACCACCGGCAGCGCGAAGAAGGGCAGGTACGCACAGGTCGTGAGAAACAGCTCCATGCCCAGGGCAAGGACATGGCCCGCCACCCAGGCGGCCGGCGTCAGGCCGCTCACCAGGAGCTGCTCCGCGGTGCCCGCCCGGACACTGCGCCGCAAGGGATCCGGAAGGGTCAGGAAGGGAACCACCGTCACCTGGAACCAGAACAACACCCCCAGAGGAACCACGGCAAGCTCCAGTGGTCCCATCGCCTCCCCCACACACCCCGCCCCTCCCGGGTGCATCGCCGGCAACCCCGCGCACCAACGCCATGCCGCGGCGCCACCCAGCAGCGCAACCACACCCGCAACCGGCACGCAAGCAACCGAGAGGGCCGCGCGCGACCGGCGCCGGACACGCAGCATCTCTCGCAGCACGGGATTGTCACACCACGCTGTCACGGCATCCTGTCAGGCGTACGGATCGTCCAGATGCCCGCGAGGACGCGGGCGCTCCAGGTGCCCGCGAGGACGCGGGCGCTCCAGACGATTTCGGAACGATTAGGTACCCCGCTTCGGCCCGGCGCCGCCGGGGTGCGGCAGGGGGGTATCCCACACGTCTCCGGGAGTGAGACTCAGAGTTCGAGTACCTTTGCGGCCGTCGTCAGGTTCAGGCAGCCGTCTGCCGTCACCACCACCACGTCCTCGAGGCGCACCCCCCCCCACTCGGGATAGTAGACCCCGGGTTCGACCGTCACCACGTGGCCCGCTTCGAGAATGTCCCTGCTATTTCCGTGGAGGCGGGGGGACTCGTGGATCGCGAGCCCCAGGCCATGCCCCAGACCATGGTAGAACCCCCGGGGCGGAGTCGCCTTCGCGTCCGTCTCCATCCCCGCCTGCTCGAGGACGTCCGCCGCCGTACGGTGCACGTCACCGGCCGACACCCCTGCCCGGATCGCGGCCAGGGCCGCCTCCTGCGCCGCCCGCACCGCATCGAAGGCCCGGCGGACATGGTTGGGGGCGCGCCCGCGCACCACCGTGCGCGTGAGGTCTCCGTAGTATCCCGTCCGATCGACCCTGGGGAAGATGTCGAGCACGATGGGCGTATCCGCGGCGATGGGCCCGCTGCCCATATCGTGGCAGTCCGCGCCGCAGAGTCCCGGTGCGGTGATGGTCCTCGAGGCGCTGCCCCCGTGGCGGGCGATCTCCGCGTCGATCTCGCCCCGCAGCCGTTCGGCGGTCACCACGGACCCCTCGAAACGCAACAGACCGTCGCCGCCGGGAATGCTGGCCCGCAGAATCTGGATGGCCCGTTCCAGACCCCGCTCCGCCAGCGTCACGCCCTCACGCACCTTGGCCACCTCCTCCGTCGTCTTGAGCGCCCGGGAGGGACAGAAGGTCTCCAGCGGCAGCAGCCGGACCCCGCGCCGGCCCAGGGCCCGCGCCAGCCGGACGGGGAAGTCCCCGGGCACCTCCCAACAACGCACGCCCGTCTCCCGGGCCAAGCCGGCAATGAGGTGTTCCGGCCGGCGGCGGTCGGTCGGCAGGCGCCACAGGCGACAGACCTCATCGGTCGAACGCACCCGGGTCCCGGGGCGCGACTCCCGGCGGGCCCGACCCCACTCGAGGACCCCCACCACCATCCCGGCACCCGCTTCGGTCTGGTACCACAGGAACGGATCCGGCGCGATGAAGCCACTCGCGTACACCATGTCCGCGGAATGCTCCCCGGCATAGACCAGGCGTCCCCGTGGCAGTGCCTGGGACGATGATGGCGTCATGGGGTCCCCTCCTCTTCCTTCTTCTCCTGCAGAAACCGCAGCAGCAGCCGACGCAGGGCCTGCGGCCCGAACTGCAGCAACCTCGATCCCCGGGCGATCTTCCCGAGGCTGATGCCCAGCTCGTCGCTGATGTCCCGCTGCGTGCGCCCCTCCAGCAGACAGGCCAACAGACGCCAGCGATGGACCACCTCCTCGATCTCCTGGGGGGTCAGCAGACCCTGCAGCAGGACCTCGAGTTCGCGCCGATCCCGCGCCCGAAGGATGAGATCGCTCAGTTCGTGCACCAGCTTGGCCTGCATCCGATGCTCCATGCCCCGGCGCGAACGGGATACCACACCCGGCGCGCTCGGCAGGCGAACCGTCTCCCGCGAAGCTCGGATCTTCAGCATAGCCCGCCTCGCCGCCAATGCAACGAATGCGGCGGCGTGACTTTGGCATTGCGTCGCGGAATGCGCGAATCTATAGTACAGTGTGGATGAGATGTTTTGCGCGGCGGCCGTTGCTCCTGGCCGCAAGGCTGTGCATTGGAGGCTGTCGGGGAAGAGGCGACAGGGGTATCCAGGTTGAGAGTGGGGTTGCCATGAGTTCGCGCCGCATCCTGATTGTGGACGACGAGAACAGCCTTCGCAAGGTGCTCTCGGATCTTCTCCGCCTGCGGGGTTATGAGCCCGTTGCGATCGGTTCGGGGGAGGACGCCCTGGCCTACCTGACCGAGAACCCCATCGAGGTCGCGCTGATCGACCTGGCGCTGAACAAAGGCGGCGGCACCATGGACGGCATGGAACTGCTGCGCCGCGTCCGGGAAGGCTACCCCTCGATCCAGTGCGTCGTCCTTACCGGTGTCCCCTCCCAGCAGTCCGCCATCGCGGCTGTCTCCGCGGGGGCGTTCTCGTATCTGCTCAAACCCTTCAACCTCAGCGAACTCGTCGGCACCCTCGAACGGGCGATCGAAAAACACCGCGAACAGATCGAGCTCAGCAGCGCCCGCCAACGAGCCAACGAGGCAAGCAACCGCAGCCTCGAGGTCGCCGGACGGATCCGCAGCGATTGCCTGCCTGCCCTGACCGGCGTCGTCGGCCTGACCCGCAGTGTCATGGAGGCCGAGACCCTCGCGGATGCCCGCGCCTTTGGCGAACGGGCCCACGCCGAAGCCAGACGCGCCCTCGGCAACGTCGAGGAGGTGGTTCGCGTCGCCGAGAACGGCAGCACGCCATGAGCGGAGGCCCGGCGCCTGCTGACCGGGTGGTGAAGGGAATGGTCCCGTGCACCTGCTGATGGCCATCGGCGGCAGTTCCGGCTGCGTCGCCATCCCCGCGTTGGTGTCGGCCATGCGCCGGCGCGGCTGGCGGGTAACACCCCTGCCGCTTGCGGGCAGCGAGAGGTTTCTGACGGGCGATTTCCTGCGCGAACTCTGCGCTGTCGACCCGCTCCCTGCGCGCGCGGCCCATCCCCCGGTCGACGCCGCCCTGATTGCGCCCTGTCCGCCGCTCCACCCGGCCTCTCGGAAGACGCTCCGCGGCCGCTGGCTGCCGGAACTGGGGGCCGAGGTCCCCCTGCTCCTCCTGCCGGAATGGCCGACCTCCGAGGCGGCGTTGCCGGCCTGTCCCGAACGCTGGTCCGCGGCCGCCCCCCGTACCTGCCTGCTCCTCCCCCAGGGACCACCGCCATGCCGGG
>JAFGRS010000007.1 GCA_016935045.1 Lentisphaeria bacterium
CCCCGCCGCGACACCGCCGCCCTCCCCCCGTTTTCCGGACACCCGGCGCCCCTGCCCGGCCGGAAAACAGGTTTCTGAGCCTGGGGGACAGGGCTCGCCGCCCGGGGCACCGACCGGCAGTCTGCGGCCTCTGGGTTTCGGCCGCGGACTTCCCGCCCCGTTCTGGGGCCGGAGGTCACGGCGGACCTTCGGGATCGTACTGCCGCTGGGCGACGGGGGACGGGAACAGAGGCTTCAAGAGCAGCCGGAGAAAAGGCGAGATTGGCACGCAGTCGTCTGCCCTGGGTGCTATGTTGGGATGGTGGTCGGCGTGGCGGTTCGTCGTTGGCTGCCAGGTTGCGGAAGGTATCGTCGGCCGGACGCGAGTCCCCGCAGGATGGGCGCGGTTGCGGCAGGCAGGTACCGGCATGTGGTTTGCCCCGGGTGCAGTCCGGACTGGTGTTGCCGGGCTGTGTCCCGGGGCTGGGTAAGGGGTCTCCCATCTCCACTGTCCTTGCGGCAGTGGAGCAAAGATCGGGGCTGACGGGGCGAGTCGTCGCCCTCTTTCCCCATCTTCGCTTCACCGGGACGAGTTCGGTGGAGGTGTTCCGGTGTCGACGGCGCCCGCGAGACCCTTTCCGGACGGGGTATGGTTATCGTTGCTGCGCCGTCCGGCCTTTGCGTCGAGACTGGGTGCCGGCCGGATTGGGTGTGCGCAGGGAAAGCGGATGGGGTGTCGCGTGAGGTGTCTCGATCATGCTCCCCGCGTGGTGGTCGTGGGCTTCGGGCGTTGGGGCAAGTTCTGCCACTGTGCCCTGGTCAGCACCACTCCGGGCCTGGTGCTGCATGGCGTCGTTTCTTCGGATCCCGCGAAACGGCAGGCGGTCCACAGAGACTACGGGTGCAGAGCCTACGCATCGCTGGCCGAAGCCCTCGATGACGCGGATGTCGACCTCGTGATCCTGGCCACCCCCAACAGCGCACACGCGGGCCAGGCCCTGGCGGCACTGCACGCGGGCAAACACGTGGTGACCGACAAGGTCATGTGCCTGAATCTGCAGGATTGCGATGCCATGATCGAGGCGGCCCGGCGCCACGACCGGTTCCTCACGGTATTCCAGAATCGCCGTCTGGATGGGGATTTCCTGACCGCGATGGATCTGGTGTCCCGGGGGCAACTCGGGGATCTGCGCTGGATCGAGATGGCATGGCAGGGCTTCGGCATCTGGGGACGCTGGCGAGGCCAGGCCGCCATGGGAGGGGGCAAGATCTACGACCTTGGACCACACCTCATCGACCAGATTCTGCGCTTGTTTCCGGAACCTGTCGCCAGTGTCTACTGCCGCACCCATCACGACTTCCCGGAGGCAGACGTGGAGAGTGAGGGTCTCATCGTCATCGCCTTCGAGACCGGCCGGACCGCGGTTGTGGATGTCTCCAGCCTTGCCCTGGTGCAGAAGCCACGCTTTTACCTGCGCGGCACGAAGGCGACCTTCGTCAAGTCCGGCCTCGACCCCCAGGAAAAGGCGATGATGGAGGGCAACATCGACCAGGCCAGGGAATCGGCGGAACACTATGGCACCCTCAGGACCCGCGAGGGAGACGTCCGGGTGCCGACGCTGCCCGGCCGCTGGCGCGGGTTCTTCGAGAACCTGCGGGATGTCCTGGTGGACGGGGCAGGCCCGATCGTGACGTTGAGCGATGCACGGCGCGTGATGGAGGTCATCGATGCCGCGAAGCAGAGCACCCGGAATGGCGACCTCGTGCGGGTCTGAGCGCCTCGATGGCGGCTCCCCGGCAGTCACGCACCCGGCCCGGGAATCGGACCTGCCCGGCGCCACACTCGAGACGCCTGGCCTTCCTGCCGGACAGCCGGCCGGCGGCGGGGTCTCCGGCTATTCCCGATGGCTGCACCGGCTCTGCCCTGCGGCAGCGCCCCCCATGCTGGTCATGGCCATGCTCCTGGCCGTCCTCTCGGTCAGTTGCCGGACACGCATGCCGCTCGACCATCACCCTCCCATCGCCGAGCCCCAGTCCATGGAGGAACTCGAAGAGCTGCTGCGGAACAGCCCCGTTCCCGTGTTTGCCGTGTTCGTCTCGGACGGATGCGGTGCCTGCGACCGGGCGCTGCCCACCCTGGCATGGATCTGCGCGGAGTATGCCGGACGCCTTGACGTCGCTCAGGTCAATCTGGACCTCGCCGGAGCAGCCATCCTGAAGTACGACCTGCTCAGCGTGCCGACGGTGATCATCTTCGACGGGCAGCGCGAAGTCTCCCGACGCCGCAGCGTGCCGTCAACCCTGTTCCTCCGCGGTTTCATCGAGCATGCCCTGGCCGACGTCGCCGAGAAGCGCAACGCCCGGCGCCGCCGCTGAAGGCACGGGGGCCCGTGGGTGGCGGCGTTTCTCGCTCGTGGTCCTGACCGGGCACCGCGCACGGTTCGCAGCTCAGGCGAGGATCTTCTCGTAGAGGAGGACCTCGAATCCAGCGGACTGGGCACGCCCGATCCGGCGGTAGCCGTTCTTCTCGTACAGCGCTTGCGCCGCGGTTTGGCGCACCGTGGTTTCGAGACGCAACACCCGGTAGCCGCGCAGCCTCGCTCTGGACTCGATCTCCGCCAGGATCGCCTGACCGAAGCCGCGCCGTTGCAGGGAGGGGTCCACACGCATACGCACCACCTCGGCGTGCGTGGGCGATCGGCGTCGGAGCGCACCCATGGCCACGACGCGACCCTCGAGAGTCCCGACCAGGAACTCCCCGCCATCCTGCAGGTAGATCGCTTCCACCCGGTGCAGGTCTTCGTCCCAGGGGCCATTTCCGGGATGAGCCCCGACGGCATGCAGGGCACGGTTGTGGAGATCCCAGACCGCGTCATGGTCCGCGTGCTCGTATCCACGGATGATCAGCACGGCACGCTGGAACCGGCGCGGCCTCAGAACACCGTGCTCGGCGCAAGGCAAGGTGAACCCAGCGGGCGACGCGAAGCAGGTCCCGGGAGCCGAGGGGGACGTGGCGCCAATCGGCTCGTGGTGCCTACCTGGTATCATCCTCATCTTCCGGTTGCGCCGGTGTTCTAAGGGCCCGCGCGGGAATAACTTCCCATTTTGCTGCAGCCAATCCCGGTTCCTGGCAAGGCGCGAGCGCAGCGGGCATACCCGCA
>JAFGRS010000500.1 GCA_016935045.1 Lentisphaeria bacterium
CATGAACCCGGAAAACAGCCTCACCGAGGCCGCCGGCAGCAGCGCGGATGCCGCCGGCGCGGTCACGGCCCGGGTCAGCCGGCGCTGGCTGCTGCGCATGGTTCTGGTGGCCCTGGCGGGCACGGCCTTTGCGGGCTGGTGCCTGGTCGACGCAAAGGTCGCCTATCCGCGCTTCAACCTGCGCGCCGCCGAACACAACCGTCTGCTGCTTGCCCGGGAGGGCGACCGCTGGTCCGAAGTCGCGGCCCGGAACGGGTGGCGCACCGAGTTCCGGAAGGAGGATCGCAATCCCGATGGCACCATCGTCCTGAAGACACCCCTGGACATCGGCTGCCAGTACGTCATGATGGTCCTCTGCCTGGGGGCCGTCGCCGCCATCGCCCTGCGGGTGCTCCAGGCGACGGGACGCTCCATGCGTGCCGACGACACGGCCTTCCACACCATCGACGGGGTTACGGTCCCCTACGGCGATGTGCTGGGACTCGACTTCAGCCGCTGGCAACGCAAGAGCATCGTCACGGTGCGGTACCGCGACGGCGCCGGCACCCGCACCACCCGCATCGACGACTGGGTCTACCAGGGCGGCGAAGACGTCCTGCGGGAGATCCGGAAGCACACCGGGTTGGGCCAGGACAGCCCCGGACGACCGGCGCCGGAGAGCCGTGCCTCGGCCGCTGAAGCGGAGGCACATCCCGCCCGCCCGGCATCCACGGGTCGCCCTGCCGATGCCCCCGGGAACCCGACCGACGCCGCGACGGCGACAGCGCCGCCGGCCGCGGAATCCGCCGCTGCCCGCGATCCCTCCCCGGTCGGTGTCCCCGGGACCGCCGCCAACACGGACCCCGGGCCATGAACGCCGCGTCCAGGCAGGCCCGGAAGCAGCCGTGGATCCGCCGGCGCCTTGGGGTATGGCTCGATTCCCCCGCCACGACGCACGTGGCGCCGTTCCTGGCCTGGCTGTTGCTGATGGTGCTTCTGGACCGGCTCAACCTGGCCTCGGAGGCCTGGAACTACGCCCTGCGCACGGGAGCCGTTCTGCTGCTGCTGCTGCTGTGTCGGCCCTGGCGCTGGTATGCCGCGCCGCGGTGCACCGATCTGCTCCCCGGGACCCTGGTCGGGATCGTGGTCTTCCTGGTCTGGGTCCTGCCGGAGCTGCGGACGGCGGACCGGATGCCCTGGCTCCAGGAGCTCTACCTGCGCTTCGGCGTCCGTCCCCTGGGACGCCTGCCCCTGCGTCCGCACCTCCCTCCCTGCGATCCCGGTGTCTGCGGCTGGCCCCTCGCATGGGTGCGCGCCGGCGGCTCCGCCTTCGTCATCGCCATGGCCGAGGAGTTTTTCTGGCGCGGCTTCGTCTACCGGCGCCTGCTGGAGCCGGACTTTACCGCGGTCCCTACGGCCCGGTACGACCGGGAGGCCTTCCTCATCACCTGTGTTCTCTTCGGCCTCGAACACCATCGCTACCTGGCCGGCATGGTCGCGGGAGCCGCATACGGCTACCTCCTCCTCCGCAGGCACGGCATCTGGAGCGCCATCCTGGCCCACGTGGTGACCAATCTCCTCCTGGGCGTGTATGTTCTCTACACAGGCTTCCATGAGTTCTGGTGACGCACAACCCCGTGCCGAAAGAACCGGCGCAGACCCGGCCCCCGAACCCGAGGCCCGCACCCTCGTCGCCGGCGACGCGCACGTGCCCCGCTTCCTCCAGTACCTGCGCTCCGAGAGGCAGGCCTCCGCGCACACCGTGGACGCCTACTTCCGCGACCTGGCTCAGTTCGCCGCCTTCGCCTGGCTCGGGCGCGGACACGGGCAGTGCCGGTGGCAGGACGTCGACAGCGGCCTCGCGCGCCGGTTCCTCATGGACCTCACCGTGCGGGGCCTGGCCAGGACCTCCATCAGCCGCAAGACCAGCGCCCTGCGCAGCTTCTTCCGTTTTCTGATCCGCGAAGGCCTCGTCCCCGGCAACCCCTTCACCAACCTGCCGTCGGCCCGTCGGGGACGACGCCTCCCCGGCATCTTCGACCCGCAACAGGTCGGCGCCCTCCTCGAAGCACCCCGGAACTACTGGACCAGCCACGCCGGAGACGGCCCCGCCGACGCCGCAGCCGGCCGTTTCGCCGCGGCACGGGACGCGGCCATCCTCGAAGTGCTGTACAGCGCCGGACTGCGGATCAGCGAAGCCGTGGCCCTCGACCTCGAACACATCGATTTCTACACGGGGACGTTCACGGTGCAGGGCAAGGGAGGCAAACAGCGCCTGTGCGTCCTGGGCCAACCCGCGCAGAAGGCGCTGCGGCTGTACCTGGCGGAGCGCGAGGCCGTTGGCCTGGCGCCGCGGCGCGCCGACGGTCCCCTCTTCCTCAACCGGCGCGGCGCCCGCCTGACCGCGCGCTCGATGCAACGGACGTTCAAGGTGTACCTCCGCGAAGCCCGGCTCCCCGAGGACTACACCCCCCACCGCCTGCGCCATTCCTTCGCCACCCACATGCTCTCGGCCGGAGCCGACCTGCGCAGCGTCCAGGAACTCCTCGGACACGCCAGCCTCTCCACCACCCAGATCTACACGCACGTCGATACCGAGCGGCTCAAGCAGGCCTACGCCAAGGCACACCCCAGGGCGTAATACTCGCGGACGGAAATACGGTGACGTTGGTGGGAGCGCCGGCGGAGGCAGCGTGCACCCGGGCCGGCGGCAACGGCCGGTTCGGCCGCATCCTCACCAGGAAATCATGACCTGCCCCGTCACCGGAGCCGCCTCGATGCAGGGGCCCCAGGCACTCTCCCG
>JAFGRS010000501.1 GCA_016935045.1 Lentisphaeria bacterium
CCCCTGGGAAGCTCCGCAGCGAACGTCTCCCACGTCACATGGCGCCAGCGCACCTCTCCGCGCTGCCGGAACAACGTCGCGGTCTCGATCCGCGGCGGCCCCGTCCCCGCCGGGGGAACGACCTCGACCACCGCCCCGTAGCGGCCGGGACGCGCAGCCTTGGCGACTTCGTTGTAGTCCGCATCGTAGAACCTGGCCCGGATCTCCGGCGTACCCAACACCCCGCCAAGCCACGGCGGCACATCCGGGGAGAAGGTCGGGAATGCCTCTCCGACAAAGACCGGTGTGGTGACCAGCTCCGCCCCGAGCGCGTCCTGCCGCAGGCGCGAAAGAAGCTGCTCGAAAGTCAGGACCCGGCACACGGCGGCCCAACCCCCCGTGCCGTTGACGACCTTGAGCAGCAGCGTGTTGCGACCCTCCCGCAGGCGCACGGGCACGATGTCCTGGTCCGTGCCGACGCCGCGGAACACAAAGCGGTCATGGACGCACTCGCCGTTCACGAAGGCCTTCACCGTGTCGTCGCTGCCGAGGGCCAGCCACGCCTCGCAGTCCGTCTCGCAATCGATCAGGGACCAGGCATAGACCACCGCCTCCGCCAATGGCTCGGCGCCACTCAGTGCGGAAAGGAAATCCAGCCTGTCCGCGGCAGACTCGTAGCGCTTCCAGACGAGAGGCACGCCGGCGCAGTCCAGGGTCGCACCGGCAACCGGCCGAATCCCCTTCTCCCCACCGACATCCGCCAGCCAGTCCCGGTCGTGCCCGGCGCGACGGCCTGCCTCGACCGTGTCCCCCGCGGGGCACGGGATGGGACCGCACAACAGCCAGGAACGCACAAAAACACCGAGGGGACTCGGCGTCACCCGCCCGTTCGCCGCCTCCGGTGCCAGGCTCCTGCAGCCGCCCATGGACAACACCGCCCCAGCACCCATCAGCGCACAGCGGAAGGACACCCGCGGAGACTTCATGGCGGTCGACTCCTCACAACGGTTCCCGCACCATGCCACACCGGCCCGGGTGCACGCTGCCTCCGCCAGCCCTCCCACCAGCGTCACCGTATTTCCGTGCGGATTCTAAGGTACCGCCATCCCCGGCGGTTTCGAACGCTGCCGCGGCGCGGAGAGGCAATGCCGGTCGAGTCCCTGGGCATCGCGTCCGGCCGGGCATCCATGCCCTGTGAACCGTCCCGTGTTCCGTGCGGCATCACGGAGGCGGGGCGGAGTCTGGGTGGTATGGTACACAACGTCTCGAAATCGTCAGGAGTGCCCGCGGCCCCGGCGCCCGGGTTGGCGGAGGAACGTGCGATGGTTCGAGCGAGATTTGCCGCCGCGGCCGCCGTGGCGTCCCTGTGCCTTTGTGCCGGCGAGGTCCTCCCGCGCCCGATCATGGAGTCGAACATGGCGAACCTGCAGCCCCTGGAACCGGTCTTCTGCCGCACTATCCGTCTGGGTGGATTCTGGCGGCAGCAGGCCAAGCGTCTGACGGAACACTGGATCCCCCACTGCGTCGCCCAGATGGAGGCGGAAGGGCGCGGGCGCGAGCTGCTGAATCTCGTCCACGCGGGCAAGGTGCTGCGGGGAGAACCCGCCGGGGAGTACACCGGGGCGCCCTGGAGCGATGCCTACGTCTACAACACCATGGAGGCCATCTTCCTGGCCCTGGCCATCGAGGCGCGGGACGACGCGGACTTGGCCCGGGCCCAGGATGCGCTGCGACGCAAAGCCGAGGAGTGGATCCCGATCATCCTCGCGGCCCAGATGGAGGATGGGTACATCCACTCCTATCACACCGTCGGCAACCGGAGCCGCTACAGCGACACCGGCAAACACGAGTTCTACGTGCAGGGGTACTTCATCGAGATGGGCGTGGCCCACTACCTGGCCACCGGGGGCACCGACCGCCGACTCTACGATGCGGCACGCCGCTGCGCCGACCACCTCGTCGCCACCTTCGGGCCCGCCCCCAAACGTACCTGGCGTCATGGCCATGCCGGCATGGAAATCGCCCTCTGCCGACTGGGACGGCTGGTCAACCAGACCGAGGGCGAAGAACGTGGCAACGCCTATATCGACCTCGTCCGCTTCCTCTATGAGAGCCGCTGCACCCCGGAGAATCGAGGCGGCCCGTACAACCAGGCCCACCTCCCCGCCACCGCCCAGACCGAGGCCGCGGGCCATGCCGTGCGCGCAACCTACTTCTATGCCGGCATGACGGACATCGCCATGCTGACCGGAGACCCCGCCTACCTCACCGCCGTGGACCGGATCTGGGACAACGCGGTGCAGCGCCGGATGTACCTCACCGGCGGGGTCGGCTCGACCCACGAAGGGGAAGCCTTCGGCGCTGACTTCGACCTGCCCAACGAGAGCGCGTATTGCGAGTCCTGCGCCGGCTGCGGCCTCGCCTTCTGGGCCGAACGCATGCACCGAATCCACCGCGATGGCCGGGCCATGGATGTCCACGAGCGCGTGCTCTACAACAACATCCTCGGCGCCATCGAACTCGGCGGACGCAACTTCTTCTACCAAAACCCCCTTGCGGCCGAACAGAAACGCTACCCCTGGCACGGTTGCCCGTGCTGCGTGGGCAACATCCCCCGCGCCCTGCTGGCAATCAAGGACCTCATCTACTCCCTCGATCCCGAGCGCCATACCCTCTACGTCAACCACTTCGTCGACGGCGAATGCACCCTCCCCGCGGTCGCCGGCGGCCCCCTGCGCATCGAGCAGCGCACCCAGTACCCCTGGCGGGGCGAAGTCACCCTGATCCTGCACCCCGATGCCCCCCGCGCCTTCACCGTGGCACTCCGCGTCCCCTCCCGGGCGGAAAGCGCCCTCTATACCCCCCGGCCGGATCTCGCGGGCATCTGTTCCCTGCGGCTCCACGACGGCTCCTCGGAGGCAGGCTGCCGGGACATCCGCCTCGAACGGGGCTACCTGGCCGTGCGTCGGGAGTGGCGTCCGGGGGACCGCATCGAGCTGACTCTCCCCATGGAGGTGCAGCGCGTCCACGCCGACAGCCGGGTCACGGCCGACCGCGGACTCGTGGCCCTGCAGCGCGGCCCCCTGGTTTACAACCTCGAAGATGCCGACCACGAAGGACAGGCCCAGAGTCTCGTCCTGCCCCCCGGGGAGCCCCTGGCGGCCGCCTGGCGCGAGGACCTTCTGGGCGGGGTGATGGCCCTGACGCGCGCCGACGGCACGGTCCTGGCGGTGCCCAACTACGCCCGGCTCAACCGCGGCGGCTGGTCCCAGGTGTGGACCGCGGAGGACCCCGCCGCCCTTCCCATCTGGCTGCTCCGACCCGACCTCGCGTCGCGCACCGTCGATCGCGTGGACATCGGCCGGGAGGCGTCCGAGCAAGCCCACGGCCGGCGTGGCGAAACCACCGGCAGCGGCACCTTCCGGGGCCGGCGCTGGCGGGATGCGCGCAACGGCGGCTGGTTCAGCTATGAACTGACCCTCGACGCCGAGGCCGGCAATAGCCTCCTCTGTACCTACTGGGGCAGCGACACCGGCAACCGCCGCTTCGACATCCTGGTGAACGGAACCGCCATCGCCGAGCAAACCCTCGAAAACGCCCGCCCCGGCGAGTTCTTCGACGTGGAATACCCCCTCCCCGACCCCTCGGCCAGGGACAGAACCAGGATCACGGTGCGGTTCCAGGCCAAACCGGGCGCCATGGCCGGCGGCATCTTTGACCTGCGCATCCTGCGCCGGCTGCCCTGACGGCCCTCCCCAACGGAATTTTTTCGCGCGCGCGCGCGTAAAAAATCGAGAATCACCGATTGTCCTCTCACCACCACGTTCGGTCCACACTTTGCAAAGTGTGGACCAGGATTCAGCGGCAGTCGCAGAGGAACCTGCAATCCTCGGCGGTATGCCGAACCAATGCAGCTACGGCGGTGGATCGGCCTTCGCCGGAGCTTGGGCGGGATAGGCCCAGCTCCGTGATACCCGCACCGTGGCAAGCCGCCGCCTCCACATGGAACGGTGCAGAAAGGGGCATTCCGCTTGCGCGCGGCAGTGAGTTCTGGGCCCCCCTGTTCGGTCCACACTTTGCAAAGTGTGGACCAATCCACGCCTTTCCGAGCGACGTTGTTGCGTGGATCGAAGGGCACGGGAGGCCCCGTGCAGGCGCGTCCGGTGCAGGGGACGATGGTTGTTCCAGACCCCACCGTATGTTGCGCGCACAACATCGGTGGGGTCTGGTCCTCCGTCCGGGGGCGTGACCTATGCCCTCCGATTGCGCCAGCCCCGGAAAGCCGAACCGTTCCGCCGGGGAATCGCCGGTCGACCTTCGGCACAGCTCAGGTTCTGCGAGAGACCGCCTCCCACACTGGGGCTCGCGATGGCCGCGGCGGTCACGCCCGTGCAACAGGCTCAGGGTCTGCGACAGGACCGCCCTCCAGACGGCGCGGACCTGCAGGTCCGGCCGGAGTGGGCATCCGGATGGCATCAACCCCCGTATGCCACGCAACGTTCGCGATAGTGCAGGTAGTTCTGCCACGGGACCTCGGGGGGCACCCCGTGGTCACAGGTGGGGATGTAGCCTCCCCGGGCCCGCATGGTGGGCAGGATCCGGTCCAGCATCCGGTCGATGTCCTCCCGTGTACGGGCCAGGACGCGCTTATCGATGCCGCCACCGATGACCAGATCGGGATGCTCCCTGCCGACCGCCACCACATCGCAGCCCGAGGCCACCTCGAAGGGGTTCATCACGTCCATGCCGATCCCTTCCCGATACACCTCGATGACCGGCACCGCGAAGCCGTCCGTGTCCACCGCCACGAAGAGGTGCCGCCGGGGGTCGAGTTGCCGGCGGCGCACGTTGGCAAGGAGCTGCTGGTAATAGGGGAAGAGGAATTCCCGCATCATGTCAGGCGAGATCAACGGACCGTGGTTGTAGCAGATGTCCTCGGCCAGGTACAGCTCGTCCAGCGTCACGTGCTCCTGGTGCCGGGCGGTCACCGCCTCCGCCAGCGTCAACCATTGCCGCATACAGGCGTGGATCAGCTCGGGCTGGTCGTGGAAGGTGTAGAGGAGTTGCTCGGGGCCGATCAGGCTGCGCAGGTACATGTACCCACCCACCAGATTCTGCTGCATGATCCAGCCGCGCGCGGCGGCGGCCCGGGCGGCACGCATGCGCCGGTCCAGATCAGCGAAGCGCTCGGGCGTTGCCGGGTCCAGACGCCAGAGCGCATTCTCCTCCCAGGTCCGCATGTCGGTCACGGGGTGAGCCACGTACTCCGGCATGAATCCCTGCCGCCGACCCTTGAAGTAGAGCACGTGGCGACCCGCCGTGTCGCGCACCACCTCCGTGTCCCCCCGGTCCTCGATCTGTTCGACGTGGAACGCGGGCCGGAACGGGGCCTCGCACCATCCCAGTTGCCCCAGTCCGTGGCAGGCAGGCGGGTCGAAATGGAACAGCGTTGCCAGATCCGTGTCCGGCAGTCCCTGACGCCGCCACTCCTCGAGGCACATCCAGAGGCCGAAGGTACGGTGGTAGAAGGGAGCGCCGGGCTGGCGCGCGTAGGTGTCGCGCAGTTTGACGGCGGCCGGGTCCATGGCCTCGCGCGGGACCGGCCTGTGTACGCCATCCGCCTGCCTCTGGGTCGTTGGGATCATGCTGCTGTCCTCCGTCACGGGCAACGCTGCCCGGGATGCCGCTGTGTCCCCGCAGGGAGGCGGGCGCGCCGGTCGGTTTGGCGACGATTTGTAGTATGCCGATGCGGCGGCCGCGGCGCAAGATGTCATGGCACCGGTCGATGGGGGTTCCGGGAGCCGCTGGATGGTTCTCGCCGCGTGGTCCCCATGGCGGCAGGATGCCGATTCCGGAAGTGCTGCCGGCCCTTGCAGCGATCTCCTGGCGGCGTCATACTCATGGCGTGTACCTGCTCGAACACCCGGAACCGGCGGTGTGCGTCGCGGCCTTGGCCCCCGGGAAGGGCCGTCGTGATCGGTCCCCGCCAAGGAGGGTCCCCATGGCGAACCCGGTTCTCACGATCCTCCCCGTCCATGTTGCCCTTCTGCTGGGGCTGGCCAGCCGTGGCGGCGTGCCAACGGAACTCTTCGTTGCCCCCCACGGTTCGGACCAGGCGAGCGGCGCCTCGCTTCGCGAGCCCTTTGCGACCCTCTCTCGAGCCCGGGACGAGGCACGGGGACTCCGTGCCGCCGGACGAACTCCCGACGGCATCACCATCTGGGTGGCGGGAGGCACGTATGCACTCTCCGAGACCCTCGCTTTCGGGCCCGAAGATGCCGGTACGGCCGAGGCGCCGCTGGTCATCCAGGCAGCACCGGGCCAACAACCGGTCCTGCGGGGAGGAGTGGAACTGCGCGGCCTTGTCGCCGCTGGCGGGCCGGTCCTGCGCTGCGACCTCGATGCCCGGGCGCTTCAGGACGTCTCTTTCCGGCAGTTGTTTTTCCGGGGCAGGCGTATGCCCCTGGCCCGGGCGCCAAACCAGGACGCGGACGACATCCACGGGGGGCGCTGGGCCCATGTGGTCGAACCCAGGCCACGCGCTTCGAACCTCACCTTTGCCTACAGCCCGAAGGACGTTGATCCCAGCCGCTGGGCTCGACCCGGGGACGGGAGAATCGGGGTTTTCTGTCGCTACGACTGGCGCTGGAACTGGCTGCCCATCCGCGAGGTGGACCCCGTGCAGCGGACCCTCACCGTCGGCCGGGCGGCCACCTATGCGTTCGAGATCGGGGACCGCTACTTCGTCGAGGGGATCTTCGAGGAACTCGATGCCCCGGGGGAATGGTATGTCGACCGGCCCGCGGCGACCCTCCACTTCTGGCCTCCGGAACCGGCGTCGCCCGGGGATGTCGTCGTGCCCGTGGTCGGCGATCTTGTGCGCCTGCAGGACACGCGCCACGTGGCGCTGCGGGGCTTCCTGCTGGAGTGTTGTGATGGCCGGGCCGTGTGGCTGCAGGACGCGGTCCGGTGTGACATCGCCGCATGCGTCATCCGGAACTGCGCCCAATGGGGAGTCTCCCTCAACGGCGGCGAGGGTTGTTCCGTGACCGGCTGCGACATCTACGCCACGGGCTGCGGGGGGATCGCCCTGACGGGGGGAAACAGGGCGACACTGACGCCCGCCGGACACCTGGCAGCCAACAACGTCGTGCACCACGTCGGTGTCTTCGAGAAGACTTACAACACCGCCATCAACATCAGCGGCGTCGGCAACGCGGCCCGCAACAATCTCATCCACGACACGCCGCACGCGGGCATGACCCTGGCCGGCAACGACAACGTCGTGGAGTTCAACATCATCCACCACACGAATCTGCAGTCGACGGACACGGGGGGGCTGTACTCCTGTCCCCGCGACTGGACCCAGCGCGGGAATCTCATCCGCCACAACATCTGGCACGACCTCGGCGGCTACGGCAAGCGCAGTTCCTGGGAACCGGTCCAGGATGGCAAGGTCGTGTTCGAATACCCGCACTTCACCTGGGGCATCTACATGGATGACCCCACCAGCGGCAACACGATGTACGGCAACCTGCTCTACCGGGTGCCGATCTGCGGTCTGTTCACCCATGGGGGGCGGGACAACGTCTTCGAGAACAACATCCTGGTGGATTGCCCTGCCTTCCAGATGGGGATGCTGACGCCAGACTGGAGCGAGTGGGAGAACGTCTTCGCGAAGTTCCGAGCCGTGACGACCGGGCCCGAGGGACAGCGCTTCCTGGAACGCTACCCGGCATTGAGGGAGTACGACACCCGCGACGGGCATCCCGAGGCCATGATCGGGCATCGCTTCGTGCGCAACATCATCTATAGCACGGCCGCCGGCACCGAGTGGCTGCGGGGCGAACAGCAGGATGCCTGGAAGGGGTCACAGCGCATGATGCTGATGCAGGTTCGCCTGCGGCAGGAGGATCTGCCGCGAAACGAGGTGGACTACAACACGGTCTATGCGGAACCCGGGCTGGAGGGGTTCTTCCGCGCCAACCTGCCTCCGGCCGCGAGCCGGGACCTGAGCTGGGAGGGTTGGAGGGAACTGGGTGTGGACCGGCACTCGCTGTGGGCCGATCCGCTGTTCGTGGATGCGCCGGGGGGGGATTTCCGCCTGCGGCCCGATTCACCGGCCCTGCGGCTCGGCTTCCGGCCCATCCCCTTCGAGAGGATCGGGCCCTACCGGGACACGCTGCGGGCGAGTTGGCCCATCGTGGAAGACTCTCCCGCGACTGCCAGGGCAAAGCCCCTCAGGCAACTCGTCCAACTGCCCGGGTACGAACCCTTGCCGGCGAAGGAGCTGAGCGTCCGTGAGGGGGCGGGCAACGCCTTCTCGAAACTGGCGGCGGGTGGCGCGGTCCGAATCGCCTACTTCGGCGGCGGCATCCACCCGGCCGCGGGCTGGCGTGCGGATCTCCTTGCCTGGCTGCGCCGGCGCTACCCGGCCGCCGATATCGCCGAGATCGACGGCGGCGTCTGCGACTGCGTCCGCGGCTCCGGGTTCAGCCTGTACCGCTTCGAGCACGACGTCCTGCGCCTGGCCCCGGACCTGATCCTCGTGGACTTCGCTGCGGACGACCACCAGACGGGCGCCCTCACCATCCAGCGCACCGTGGAGGCACTGGTGCGGAAGGCATGGCGCACGAACCCAGATCTCGACCTGGTGCTCCTCTATGCCTTTCGGCTTGGCTTCGAGGGTGCCTACGCGCGGAACGAATGCCCTACGGCGGTATCGGCTTACGAACGCGTGGCGGAGCGATACGGAATTCCGTCGCTCAACATGGGGCATGCCGTCGCCGCGCTGAACCGGGAGGGGAAGCTGGTGCTGCGAGGGGAGGCGGCGCAGGGGCAGGAGTCGTTCTCGGCCGACGGTACGCGTCCCGGTCCCGCCGGGAATCGGGTCTACGCCGAGGCGTTGGGGCGAGGCTTTGCGGCCCTTGCGACGGACGCGAGACCCAAACGCCACTCCCTGCCCGCTCCGTGGATGGCCGATGGCTTCGAATCGGCACGGCTGATCCCGATCGACCCCGAGATGCTCTCGGGCGAGTGGCGGGCCCTGCCACAGTCCGATCCTGCCTGGGCCCCCTGCCGCCGCCATTTCGACACGCTCTGGTTCACCAACACCCCGGGGGCGAAGCTGACGTTCCGGTTCGAGGGCACGGAGTGCAGCCTCTTCGACCTCATGGGGCCCGATACGGGGCAGGTCAGGGTAACGGTGGACGGCAAAGACCTGGGCACACGCCGGCAGGTCGACCCATGGGCCTACTTCCAGCGCCTCGCGGCGCTGCCGCTGGCAGGCAACCTGGTCGAGGGGGAACACCTCGTCACGGTCGAGCTCCTGCCGGATCCCCCCGACCGCAGCGTAGCCATCACAGAGGCCCGGAAACTGGACCGCCATGAGGCGGCGGACTTCCAAGGCGTAGCCTTGCGATTGGGCTGGATTCGCGCCAGGTGACCTTCGCCGCCCCGCCCGCAGCATCTGCATCTCCGGCTCCCGGAAGACCCGGATCGTGCGCAACGCAGTCGGTGCCACCCTGGCCGGCATCGTCTGCATCCCCCGCGGGGGAGAGCGACCCATGGCCGTGATGGAGGCGGCCGGACCCCGATTCGGGCGCTCCCGCGCCCCCCGCGTTTTCCGGACATCCCGGTGGCCGGAAAACGGCCCCCCGGGCCTCGGATACACCCGGGACAGGGGCTGAAGCCCCGCAGAGCTTCCGCGTGAACGCGGGACTCCAGCGGGGACGGTAGACGGAGAGTCGCGGCACCGGGGTCGGAGGCGGGGTTCTGGACGACGCGTTCGCCTGCGGTCCCAGCCCGGCCTGGACAGCGCCGTGGTTCCCTCGGCCTGCCGCTCCTTCGTGCGCTTGCCGCCAGCCAGCGGTTCTTGTTTCCACGCGGGGGCCCTATAGTACCCGGGACTTCGGAGCGAAGGTCCGGCAGGGCGCACGGCAACGGGCCATCGCCCGCGACCCAGGCCGCGAGTGCGAAGCACAGGAGGAGACTCGAGCCATGATCCGCGGCGGCATTCTCAATCCTCACATTCTGTCCCTTCTCGCCCGGGTGCGTCATACGAACACCCTGGTCATCGCGGACCGGGGATTCCCGTCGTGGCCCATGGTGGAGACGATCGACATCTCCCTGGTCGACGGAATTCCGACGGTCCTCGATGTCCTCCGGGCCGTCCTCGCGAGCGCTTCCTATGGCGAGGCATTCATGGCGGAGGAGTTCCTGCGCGAAAACGACGAGCAGACCGTTGCGGCGGTGCGTCAGGCACTGGGCAACATCCCCCTGACCTTCGAACCCCACGAAGCCGTTTTCAAGGCCCGTGTGCCCCGGGCCGTGGGCCTCATCCGCACGGGGGATACCATCCAGTATGCCAACATGATCCTGCGATCCGCCTGAGACGCCGGACCACGCGGAACGCGCCACCCGGCCACGGCCGCCGCCGCCGCACGGTTCCCGGGCGGCCTGCCGGGGGCCGGCTCGGCAGGAGCCTCGCCCTCCAGGGGAGGCGGCTCGGCAGGAGCCTCGCCCTCCAGGGGAGGCGGCTCAGCAGGAGCTTCGCCCTCCAGGGGGAGGCGGCTCGGCAGGAGCCTCGCCCTCCAGGGGAGCCCCGGGCCGGGGCGCATGTCAGCTCCGTAGGTCCCTCTCCCCAGACCCGTACGAGGCGCAATGCGCTACCCTCGTAGAAGGCTGTTCCAAG
>JAFGRS010000502.1 GCA_016935045.1 Lentisphaeria bacterium
CAGGGCAAGCTCCCCGGATGGGACTGCGCCTGCCTCCGCATCCGCTCCCAGAATGGCCACCTCGCGGCCCAGCCAGAAGAGGGTCACCGGTTCCCCCGCCGCCGTGCGCCGGACCAGGGTCACCGGTTCACCCCAGCGCACCGTGCCGCGCTCCACCGCCACCAGCTCCGCCTCCCGGGGCTGCGTTCGGATATGGAAGGGGACCGTGCGGCGTCCACAGGGTCGGACCCGGTTCAGAACCGTGGCGACGACACTGAGCACATGCCGACCGGGGCGGAGTCTGGCGGGATCCACGACGGCAGGAGCATTCCCCAGGCTGAGTCCGACCTGTACCCCGTCCACGAACCAGCGCACCTGGACGGGACCGGCGGCTGCCGCCGTCGCTTCGCCCTCGATGTGCATCGAGAGGGGCGCGTCCACCACTTCCTCGGGCTGGAGGCCGCTGACCGTGAAGGACACGGGAGTCATCCACGGCGCGCAGAGCGCGTCGCCGACCACGAGCAGTTGATAGGGTCCCGTGACGGCAAGGTAGAACGACTCCGCCAGGGAGTAGCCCCCGGTGTAGTAGCCCTGCAGGAACGCGGTAGGGAACTTGGCCTGAATGGCGAGGGGTTCGCAGACCGTTCCCGAACTCGCCGCGGCTCCATGGCGGATGAACTCGGTGAGCGGTGTCTGCCCGGCGCCCTCGTCCAGGACGCCTCCGAAGCTGGTGAGGTTTTCGCACACGGCACCCGGCAGGATGCGGCTTCCCGAGGCTTCCCAGGAGAACGAGGCGGCTCCGGTCATCAGCCCGGCCACGTCCTCCCGGCCCCGGGGCAGGACGCCGGCGCCCCGTTCCGCCAGGACGCCGTTGGCGCGGACCAGGTCTGCCGCGGCGTTCACAGCCCATTGCCGGGCCGTCGAGCGCACATCCCTGTTGTCCATGAACCAGATCGTGCCGGCCGGGCGTGAGCCGTCCGCCGCGGCGGCACGTCGCAGGCAGTCCACCGCTTCGGCGTAGGAATTGCCCCGGCCGCTGGTCACCCCCAGCAGCGAGCAGAGAAGGTAGCGCGCGCCCTTGTAGGGCGGCACCGGCTGACCGGCGGGGCTCCAACCCACGGCACCCGAGAAAGCCACCGGCGACACCATGGCGGGACGCCACTCCGCCAATTCGGCCAGGAGGGCCTCGAAATCCTCTCTGCCGCGCAGGGCGGCAAGGTCATCGTCCTCACGGACGTGGCGCAGATCGGCGAAGCCTGCCGTTGCCGCTCTGCGCAGCGTGGCAAGGGCCTGGTCGAGGGCCCCCTGCTGGGCCTGGGCACAGGCCAGGTTGTAGACCACGGTGGCCTGGTCGGAGTGGTTCTCCGCGAGTGTGGCCAGCAGCGGTTCCACGATCTGCCACTGGCTCCGCTCCCAAGCCCGCAGCGCCTCCGGGTCCCGGGTGACCTCCTTTCGGCGGCGTGCCCGTTCCCGGAGAAACTCCTCGACGCGACGGTACGCATCCCGTTCCTCGTCCTGCCACTCGCGGCCCATCGCGAGGGCCGAGACGGGCCGCCGGGCATACCAGTTCGCGTTCAGATCGAGGGTGTCGAGGTGACGCGCCATCACGCCCTGGTAGAGGTACGTCAGCCCGGTCAGCGAGGCGCGCGTCCCGGTTTCCCTGGGCATCGGCCGGGAGCCGATGTCGGGCCGGACATCCACCCAGGTGGGGAAATCGGCGGAGTAGACGATGCAGTCGATGCGCCCCGCCAGGCGCCGGCGATCGAGCGTCGCGAGGACGGGCCCGAGGATGGTCTCCCGGAAGGCGTCCACGGGGAGGCCCTCGTGGCTCCCGATCCCCTGCAGAACCACCACGTTCAGGTCCGGAATGCCCCGCAGTCCGATATACTCGTTGGCCAGCGAGCGGGATACCCAACTGCCCCCGTTCACCACCAGCGCCGTGTCCTCGGGGGCGATGCCGGCCCGGAGCAGTCCGGCAGCGCTGAGCCAGACCGCCACGGCACGAACCGCCGCCAATCCCCGTTGCCGCCAGACCACTCTCACGCCCTGACTCCCATGCAATGCGTTCCGGGGCTCGTTCGGCCCGTACCCGGGCTACTTCGCCATGGTGGTGGGCCGGGGGCCCCATTCCGTGCCCGTTCCGGCCGGGCGCCAGGGCCGTCGCGACGCGGCACGGGCGGCGGCCCCGGTTCGGCGCTATACTCTGGGAGGCCTCCGACTCCCGGGCAGTGGGCTCGGCGCAGCGGGGTGCGTCCCGGGGTACAATCTGGCGTCCCTCCCCGGGGTGTCAACCCCACGGGGAAGCTGCCTGGGTTGCGTCAGGGTCCGGGCGGAAACGGAGGGCGGATCGTCTCGGAATTGTCCGTATCTGGCCGAGCGGTGCCCGCGAGGACGCGGGCGGTCCAGACGGTCGCATGAGCAGTGCCCGCGAGGACGCGGGCGGTCCAGACGGTCGCATGATCGGTGCCCGCGAGGACGCGGGCGGTCCAGACGGTCGTACGATCGGTGAGCAGGAAGTGCACGCGTGAGCAGGCGCACGATTCGGTCCATCCTGGCGTTGGTTCTGGGCCCCGGTCTCGGGGCCGTCCGGGCCCTGCCCCCCGCGGGTGGCATCGTGCCCGGCCCCGGCTGTCCGCCGGCCCGCACGGAACAGGTCCGGGGACGCTCCGCGCTGGCCCTCGAATGCCCCTTCGAGGCACGCCCCCTGGAACGCGCCTTCTGGGACCTCCCCGTGCGTTGGGACCTGCGCACCGCGGCCGGCGTCCGCCTCGAGCTGCTGTGCGCGGACACCTCCCCCATCAGCCAGTGCAACCTCTACCTCCGTGCCCGGGGTGTCTGGCATGCGGCCGCCCTGCCGGTCGCCGGGACGGGCCTCTGGCGCACCCTCCGCGTGCTGAAGACGGACTTTGCGCCCGAGGGGGTATCGCGGGGATGGGGTGAGGTGGACCGGGTTCGGCTGGCCGCCTGGCGCGGCGCCGGCCGCGACACCGTTCTGCATCTCGGGGCCGTGGAGATTCTGCCCGGCGCCGCACCGTTGACTCTCGTGCGGGGCAGTGTGAGCGTTCCCGCGGCGGAACGCGGGGCGGCGGCCCGGTACGCCCGGGAGGTGATGGACGCCTTCGTTGCCGTGGGGGTGGTTCCCTGCTGTGTGGACGACGTGGATCTGAGCGAGGCATGCCTGGATCCCGCGCACGTCACCGTCCTGCCGTACCATCCCGCCATGCCGGACGGGGCGGCGCGCGCCCTGGCGCGGACCGTGGAGCGGGGCGGCAGCGTCCTGGGTTTCTACAACCTGCCCGGCCCCCTGGCCGAGGCCACCGGCCTGCGCACCGGGGCGTACGTGCGCAGCACCGAAGTGGCGGCGGGCATCGAGGGCATCGTGTTCCAGCCGGGAATCGTGTCGGGCCTGCCGCCGGCACTGCGCCAACACTCGCCGAACTTCCTCGATATCGTCCCGACCGGCGACCGGGTGCGTGCCCTGGGATGGTGGTACGACAGCCGGGGCGGGACAACCCCTCACTGCGCCGCCGCGCTCTCCCCGCGCGGGGCCTGGTTCGGCCACGTCTACCTGGGGCAGGACAGCCTGGCCGGCCCCCGCCTCCTGCTCGCCGTCGCCGGGCACTTCCGGCCGGAACTCTGGCGTCTCGCGGTCCGCGGCCGGATCGAGGCCATTCCGGAGGGGGTGGCGTCCACGGACCTGCCCACTACCCTGGCGGCTCTGGAGGCGTACTGTCGTGGCAATCCCCGGTCGCGCGCGGCGCTGGCGCACTGCGCACGCTACCACGAGACGGCCCGGCGTCTGCAGGCATCGGAGCAGTATGCCGCCGCACTGGATTTTGCCGAGAAGAGCCGCGCCGCGCTGCTGGAGGCCGTCATCGGCCTGCACCGGGCTCCCGCCGGCGAGTTCCGGGGGATTTGGTGTCACCGGGGGTACGGGATCGAGGGCTGGGATTGGTCCCGCTGTGCGGCCCTGTTGTCCGGCAGCGGCATCACGGCCGTGTTCCCGAACGTCGCCAACGCTGCCGTCGCGGACTACGCCAGTCAGGTCCTGCAGCCCAGCGCCGTGTTCCGGGAGCGGGGGGACCAGGTGGCGGCCTGCCTCGACGCCTGCACCCCGCGGGGGATCGAGGTGCACGCCTGGAAGATCTGCCTCAACCTGGGAGACCGACCCGACGCCGCCCTGCGGGAGAGCCTGCTGCGGGCCGGGCGGCTGCAGCAGGACCGGGACGGGGGCACGCGAAACTGGCTCTGCCCGTCCCACCCCGAGAACCGCCGCGCCGAAGTCCGGGCGGTCGAGGAGCTGGTGACGCGGTACCCCGGCCTGGCGGGCGTCCATCTCGACTTCATCCGCTTTCCGGGGAGCGGGTCCTGTACCTGCCCGAGCTGCCGGCGGGCCTTCGAGGCCCAACTCGGGATCCGCCTGACACAATGGCCCCGGGAGGTCGC
>JAFGRS010000061.1 GCA_016935045.1 Lentisphaeria bacterium
CCGGGCTTGTCCCGGTGGAGCGCCGATCGGAGGGCGGTGAGGGGGCGCGGCCGCGCTCCCTCACCCCGAATCGGCGCTCCACTGCCGGCAAGGGCAGTGGCGGCGGGAAGCGATTCACCGGATCTTGAAACCGCCCTGCCACTTCCTCGTCGGGGCTGGCGGGGGGAGAGCCGAGGGGCTACATTCCGGCCTTTGCAGCCTGTCCTGATCCATCGCTGTCGGCGTTGTCCCATGGGGCTCCGGAGCGGGGGCCTGGCGCCGTTACCGGAAGGGTTCGTCAGCGTGGGGAACAGTGTCAGTCATGCGGAGGGGAACCCCTCGGTTCCCGGGGCGGGTGGGGGGAGTGCCCGGGTTCCGGCAGCGGACTCGATTCGGGGTTTGCTGCCGTGGTTGCGGCGGCAGGGGTCTTCCGTGGAGGCGGTCCTGCTGGATGTGGACGGGGTCCTGACGCTGTCTCACCGGGCGCTTCCGGGCAGCCGTGCGTTGGTGGAGTGGCTGCGCCGCGAGGGCATGCCTTTCGTGCTGCTGACCAACGACGGCTCCAACTCCGCGGCGGAGAAGCTGGCGGACCTGCGTGCCGCCGGTCTGCCCTTCGAGCCCTGGGAGCTGATCTCGTCGGGCCATGCCCTGGCGGCCGTCGTGGCAGAGCGGGGCTGGGCGGGTGCGGCGTTTTTCCGCATGGGGTTGCTGGGGGAGCCGTGTTACGCGGAGGCGGCGGGGCTGCGGGTCATCACGGATCCGGAGCGGATCGGGTGTTGCCGCGGCATCCTGATCGGCGAACGTCCCTACGATTGGGAGTCGGCCGTTGCGGCGGCACTGAACCATCTGCCGGCATACCCGGACACCCCCGTGGTGGTGCCGAATCCCGACATCTTCTTCCCCCTTGCCGAGGGGCGTGTGCACCCCGCCTCGGGAGCGATCGCCGCGTTCCTGCAACTGCTCTGTCGGGCGCGCGGCGTCGAGGTTGAACCGCTCTATCTGGGCAAGCCCTTCCGGCCCATTTTTGCCCATGCCCAGCGCGCCCTCGAGAGCCGGTTTGGGCGTGCCATCGCCCGGGAGCGCATGCTGATGGTGGGCGACTCGTTGTCGGGGGACATTGCCGGCGGGCACGCCTATGGTTGCCGCACGGCCCTGGTTCTCACCGGGGTGACCCGGGCTGCTCAGCTCGCACGCAGCAAGGTGCGTCCCGATGTCGTCTTCGAGGGCTTGGCCGTGTAGCGCGGCTCGCCGCGTCGGCTCCGGCACGCGTCGACTCCGGGGCGCCCGCCGGCCGGCAGCAAGGAATCAACCGGGACCCCACGCATGAGCTTCCTGGCCGACAACCCCCTCATCCTCGCCGACGGCGCCTGCGGGACCAACCTCCAGGACCTCGACTTCGGCAGGGATGTCTGGCAGGGCCGCGAGGGCTGCCACGAGTGGCTGAACCTGGCTGCTCCCGACGCCGTGCGCGAACTGCACCGCGGGTTCGTCCAGGCCGGGGCTCGACTTCTGGAGACGAACACGTTCGGCGCCTCGCGCCCGGTCCTCGCCGAATACGGCCTGCAGGATCGGGTCGAGGAGATCAACACGGCCGCGGTGCGCCTGGCCCGCGAGGCTGCCGGGAGGGTCTCGGCCGGGGTGGCCGTAGCGGGTTCGGTGGGTCCGGGGACGAAGCTGGTTAGCCTTGGTCAGGTGTCGTTGGAGGTCCTGCGGGCGTCCATCACGGAGCAGATCCGGGCCCTGGTGGCAGCGGGGGTGGACGCGCTCATGATCGAGACCTGCCAGGACCTGCTCCAGGTCAAGACGGCCGTAGGTTGCGCCCTGGATGTTCTCGAAGAGAAGGGCGCCGACGTCGACATCCTGGTTTCGCTGACCATGGAGAAGACAGGCACGATGCTGCTGGGCACGGACATCGCGGCCGCGGCCGCGGCGCTGGAGCCCTTCCCGATCTTCAGTCTGGGGCTGAACTGCGCCACGGGGCCGGCGGACATGGAATCCCACATCCGCTGGCTCTCGCATCATTGGCCGGGGCGTATCTCGTGCCTCCCGAACCAGGGCCTTCCCGAAGTGGTGGACGGGCGGACGTGTTACCGCCTGACGCCGGAAGCGTTTGCCGGTGAGATGCGGCGTTTCGTGACCGAATTCGGGGTCAGCCTCGTGGGGGGGTGTTGCGGGACGACCCCGGCGCACATTCGCTGTCTGGCGGAGGCACTCGTGGGGGTCCTTCCACGGGCGCGGGAGGTGAGCGCATGACTCCCTCCATCGCGAGTCTCTACCAGGCTGTCGAGTTGCGTCAGCAGATCCCTCCGCTGATCGTCGGGGAGCGCTGCAACGCGAACGGGTCGCGGCGCTTCCGGGAATGCCTTCTGGCCGAGGACTTCGAGGGTTGTCTGCGCCTGGCTCTCGAACAGGAGCGTGAGGGGGCGCACGTCATCGACCTGTGCACGGCGTATGCCGGCCGGGACGAGTGCCGGGACTTGACCGAGCTGGTGGTCCGCTGCGCCCGGGAGCTGCGCGTGCCGCTGATGATCGACTCGACGACTCCCGCCTGCATCGAGGCCTGCCTCGAACTCTACCCCGGGCGCTGCCTGGTCAACTCCGTCAACCTCGAAGACGGCGGCGCCAACCTGCGCCGGATCTGCCGCGCCGCGAAGCGCCACGGGGCTGCCGTCGTCGCCCTCACCATCGACGAATCCGGGATGGCCATGCAGGCCGAAGAGAAGGTCCGCGTCGCCCGCCGCATCCACGACCTTGCCGTCGCGGAGTGCGGCCTGCGGTCGCGGGACCTGCTCTTCGACTGCCTGACCTTCACCGTGGGCGCCGGGGACGAGACCCTGCGGGACGCGGCCGCGCAGACGCTGGCGGCCATCCGCCGTCTGCGTGCGGAGTTGCCGGGGGTGTTCACGATCCTGGGGGTCAGCAACATCTCCTTCGGGCTGGCGCCCCATGCCCGCAGGATCCTCAACAGTGTCTTTCTGCACGAGGCCGTGGAAGCGGGACTGGACGCGGCCATCGTGGACGCGGGCAAGGTATTGCCCCTCAGCCGCATCGGCGAGGACGACCGCGTCGTATGCCTGGACCTGCTCTACGACCGGGGGCAGGGCCGGCCCGATCCGCCTCTGATGCGCTTCATCGCGCACTTCCGCAGCCGCGGGGAGGGGGACGCGGACGGGCCCGGGAAGAAGGAGGCGCGGCATGCCGAGGAGGCGCTTTTCCAGCGCGTCGTGGACGGGGACCGGGAAGGGCTCGAGGATTTGCTCCGCATGCTGCTGGGCCGTCACCGGCCGGTGGACATCATCAACCGCATCCTGGTGCCGGCGATGCGGCACGTGGGGGAGTTGTTCGGGCGGGGGGAAATCCTGCTCCCCTTCGTGCTCAAGAGCGCCGAGACCATGCGGGCGTCGGTCCGGACGCTCGAGCCCTTCCTGGAACGTCAGGAGGGCGGAAGCCGCACCTCGATCCTGCTGGCCACGGTGCAGGGAGACGTGCATGACATCGGCAAGAACCTGGTCGAGATCATCCTCGCCAACAACGGCTACACCGTCCACAACCTCGGCATCAAGGTGCCTGCGGAAGTGATCGTCCGGAAGGCCCGGGAACTCGATGTGGATCTCATCGGGCTGAGTGGACTCCTGGTCAAGTCCGCCCTGGTCATGGCGGAGGACCTGGCCCAATTCGAGGCCGTCGGCCTGTCCCAACCCGTCCTGCTGGGGGGGGCCGCGCTGACCCCCCGGTTCGTCGCTGAATCCTGCGCACCGCACTACAGCCGCCCGGTGGTCTACTGCGCCGACGCCTTCGCCGGACTGAAGGCCGTGCGGGAATTCGAGGCCGGGACGCTGACCTCCACCCGCTACGATCCTGAGTCCACCACCCGCCGGGCCACCCCGGGCCTGAGGAACCTCGATATCGACCGCCGGGTGGCGCCGCCGAGGCCACCGTTTCTTGGCTGTCGCCACATCGACGCTGTTCCCCTCGAAGGGGTTCTGGCGCTGGTGAACCGGGAAGCGTTGTACCGGGGGCGGTGGGGGTATCGTCGCGGCAGGCTGGGTGCCGAGGAGTACGAGGGGATGGTGCGCGGCGAGGTGGAACCGATCTACGAGGATCTCTGCCGCAGGGCAGGGGCGGGGCTGGTGCGGCCGCGCGTGGCCTACGGCTACTTCCGCTGCTGGTCCGAGGGCGACCGGGTCTGCGTCGAACACGCCGCCGGGGTCGATGCCTTCGCCTTCCCGCGGCAGGGGGACCCCCCACACCTCTGCATCGCGGACTTCTTCCGCGGCGCCGAGGACGGAGGCGACGTGGCCGGCTTCCTGGTCGTGACCATCGGCGAGGACATCGGCCGGGAGACCGCCCGGTTGTACGCGGAGGATCGTTACCACGACTACCTGATGCTGCACGGATTCGGGGTCGAGGTGACCGATGCTCTGGCGGAGTATTGGCATGCGGTGATGCGCCGCGAGATGGGGATCGCGGAAGGCGAGCCGGAGGGCCTGCAGGGGTTTGTGACCCAGGGCTACCGGGGCGCGCGCTACGGCTTCGGCTATCCCGCCTGCCCGGATCTGGATGCCCAGCGCCTGGTCTTCGACCTGCTGCACCCGGAAGTCATCGGGGTCAGCCTGACCGAAACGATGCAGATGGTGCCCGAGCAGTCCACCTCAGCCATCGTGGCCCACCACCCCCAGGCAAAGTACTTCGCGGTGTGACGCCCACGCGCCGCCCGGGGAGAGGCCGGCAGACGTCGGGCCGGCCGTACCCCTCGAGCCGCGGACAGCGGAGACAAACATGGCCGGAAACACACGCTTCATCTGCGTGAACTGCGGTTACATCTACGACCCCGCAAAGGGCGATCCCATGAACGGCGTGCCCCCCGGCGTGCCCTTCGAGGACCTGCCCGAGGAATGGGTCTGCCCCATGTGCTACGCCGAGAAGGACTCCTTCGACCCGCTGGACTGAAGGCCTGTCGGGGTCAAACCTGACGTTACGTCTCGGAAACGCTACACATCTCGTTGCGCTGCAAGGACCATGGTCCATGGTCCCCAGTTGTGCCCAGCGCCAAGTTCCTGAAGCTGCGCCCTGCGGACTTGGGCACGGACACGGGTACGGAAACGGACACGGGCGCGCAGCAGAGCGAAGAGGATGCCGAGCATGAGAACACCGATCCTGGAGCGACTGCGGGAAGCGCCCCTCGTCTTTGACGGCGCCATGGGCACCATGCTCTACTCCCGGGGGGTCTTCCTCAATTCCTGCTTTGACGAACTCAACCTGGTGCGTCCGGAACTGGTGACCCGGATCCACGCGGAGTACGTCGCCGCCGGCGCCGGTGCGATCGAGACCAACACCTTCGGGGCCAATGCCTTCCGCCTGCGGGGGTTCGGCCTCGAAGACCGGGTGGCCGCCATTGCCCTGGCCGGAGCCCGCCTGGCCCGCCAGGTGGCCGGCGAGACGGTGTACGTGGCCGGCTCGGTGGGGCCCTGCCTGCAGGCCGGACAGGTGTGGCGGGAGGATGCCTCCGATGCGATCCGCGACGCCTTCCGGGTGCAGATGGAAGCCCTGGCGGAAGGCGGTGTGGATGCACTCCTGCTGGAGACGTTTGCGCACCAGGAGGAGGTGCTGGCGGCGGCCTCCGTGGCGCGGGGCGTGGGGTTGCCGGTGTTCGCGTCGTGCGTGGTCGGGGAGGACGGGAGCACGGCCCTTGGCTGTCCGGCAGGCGACATCCTGGGAGCACTGGACCGCTGCGATGCGGTGGATGTGATCGGCCTGAATTGCGGTGCGGGTCCG
>JAFGRS010000062.1 GCA_016935045.1 Lentisphaeria bacterium
CAGGGCTGTTTCAAGATCCGGCGAATCGCTTCCCGCCGCCACTGCCCTTGCGGCAGTGGAGCGCCGATTCGGGGTGAGGAAGCGCGGTCGCGCCCCCTCCCCGCCCTCCCATCGGCGCTCCACCGGGACAAGCCCGGCGGCGGCGTTGGGATCTCGAAACAGCCCTGCCGGGGAATGGAGCCGGTGGGCAAGCGGTCCGGCGGACTGCTATACTGTCTTTCGCAACCGCATGGGGCGCCCGGCGCCCTGGGACGGCCTGCCCCGCAGGCTTCCGTGAGCACACCCCTGCTTCGAGGCAGTCCGTGGCAGATTCAGACGACCTCAGTATCCACAGGCTCAATCCCCAACAGCGCGAAGCCGTCGACTGGGGGGACGGTCCCCTGCTGCTGCTGGCGGGGGCCGGCACGGGCAAGACGCGCGTCATCGTGGCCCGCATCGTCAGGCTTCTCTCCCGCGGGGTCGCTCCGGAGAGCATCCTGGCAGTGACCTTCACGAACAAGGCAGCGCGGGAGATGCGCGACCGGGTGGGGGAACTGCTCGATGGCGGCGTGGCGGGCCGCGTCACCGTGGCTACCTTTCACGCCTTCTGCTGCCGGCTTCTGCGCGAGCATATCGCGCGGCTGGACTACAGCCCCCGCTTCGCCATCGCCAGCGACGCCTATCAGTCCGGGCTCGTGCGCAATATCATGGCCGAGATGGGGTATACGGGTGACGACTGCGACCCGGGGCTGTGGCTGGCGCTCATCGGCAAGGCCAAATCCATGCTGGCGGAACCGGAGGATGTCGCGGCCATGTCCTGGCCCCGGGCCGAGGATGTATCCCGCGTCTACGCCGAATACACCAAGCGCATGCGCCTCATGGACCAACTCGACTTCGACGACCTCCTGCTGCTGACCTACAGGCTCTGGAGCCGGAATCCGGACCTGCTCGAACAGCACCGCAACCGCTACCGGTACCTCCTCATCGACGAGTACCAGGACACCAACGCGCTGCAGTTCCACCTCATGGCCACACTTGCCGGGCCGCGGCGCAATCTCTGCGTGGTGGGGGACGATGACCAGTCCATCTACGGCTGGCGCGGCGCGGACCTCGGGAACATTCTCGAGTTCGAGACGCGTTTCCCCGATGCCAAGGTCATCCGGTTGGAGCAGAACTACCGCTCGACTACCACCATCCTCGACGCCGCCAATGCCGTCATCGCCCGCAACAGCGAGAGACACCCCAAACGACTCTGGTCGACCGTGGCGGGAGGAACGCCCATCCTCGTCGTTCGCACCGCCGACGAAGAAGCCGAAGCCGCCTTCATCGCCGAGTTCATCGAGGAACGCCGCCTGCGTACACACGCGACCTGGGAGCACTGCGCCATCCTCTTCCGCGCCAATGCGCAGTCCCGGGCCATCGAAGGCGCCCTCCGCGCCCGGCGTATCCCCTACACCATGGTCGGCAGCAACAGCTTCTACCAACGCAAGGAGATCCTGGACGCCCTCAGCTTCCTCCAGGTCCTGGCCAATCCCCGTGACGACATGAGCCTTCTGCGCATCCTCAATGTCCCCCCTCGAGGCATCGGCGCCGCCACCATCGAGAGGCTCCGTGCCTCCGCGCGAGTCCTCCACCGCCCTGTCTACGAAGTCCTCGCCGGCGGGGCCGTCCTCAGCGACGCCGCGCCGGAGACGCGGCAGGCCGCGTCCCGGTTGCTGGACTGCTTCGAGCGCCATCGCCGCGGGATCGACTCCGCCAACGCCCTGGCGTCCCGCATGGAGACCTTCCTTCGCGAGGTGGGCTATCTCGACGGCCTGGCGCGCATGTACAAACCCCGGGAAGACGCCCTGGAACGCCGGGACAACGTTCTCGCCTTCCTCGCCGGCATGGCGGAGTTCGCCGCCAGGAATCCCCTCGCAGGTCTCCGCGAGTTCCTCGAAGCGCGGTCCCTCCTGGACGCCAACGATCGGGAGGAAGGCAGCGACAGACATGCCAGAGGAGTGACCCTGATGACGGTCCACGCCAGCAAAGGGCTCGAATTCCCCCTGGTGCTGGTGGCCGGCCTCGAACGCGGGCTCTTCCCGCACCTGCGGGCCATGGAAGACCGCACCGAAGCGGAAGAACGAAGGCTCTTCTACGTCGCCATGACCCGCGCCCGGCGCGAACTTGTCCTCACCCATGCCGAGAAACGCCGGCGCGGCGCACGCGTAACGCGCCAACGCCCTTCGGGGTTCCTGGACGACATTCCCGCGGAACTCGCCCGTTTCACCACCCCGGAGGGTGTTCTGACGCCTGTCTCCGCGGACATGGCCGCCGCCTTCATCGCGCGGATGAAGGCAGGGCTCCGGCCGCGGCCGGCAGACACGGAGCCACCGGCCTCGGGGGAGTCCGGTCCCGCTTCGGAGACGCAACGGGAGTGGTTCTGATGGCGGTCCTCCCTCGAACGGAGCCGTCCTGGCGCTTCACTCGAAACGCAGCGGGGCGAAGCAGCGCGGCAGATGGAAGTTGAGTTCATCGACGGGGGACCAGGCCGCCCAGTGGGGGTGGCTCGTCTCGTCGCCGCATTTGTAGAAATTGCCCGTCCAGGTCCTTCCCGAGAGTCCCCGGAGCGGTCCGCAGTGGGGTTCCAGGAGGGCCAGTGGGATGCGGAAGCACAGGGTCCAGACAACGGCATGGGTCCACTCCGGCTCGACCCGTCGAGGCAGCGAGGAGTGCACCTCGATGGATTCGACGCGGTCCTCCGGGAGGAGTTCGAAATCGGCGAAGCCGTCCGCTGTACGGCGGCAGTCCCGGATGTAGGATGCCAGCCGTGCGCCTCCCCCGCTGAACTCGAAGTTGAAGTAGCCCGGTCCCGCGTCGGGACGGAAGAAGAACTCGACGCAGCTGTCGCGACAGACCGGCGCGTTCGGCCCTTGCTGAACGCAGCGCACATAACGGTCGTCGACGCGGAAGAACCCCTCGATCGCGGCGTCGTCATGGACGACCCGCACCTGGGTGCGAGGATGGTGTGCGCTGCTCTCGGGGCGGAATCGGTCAATCGGGGCCGTGTCGGCGCCCTGCCATTCGGAGGCTTCCCATGGGCTGCCGAGGGAAGGCAACGGGATGACTCTGCGGACGGTGTATTGCATGGTCGACTCCAGAATCCCGCTGCGCCCCGCCCCCGGCGAGGGTGATGCGGGCCTGCCCCGGCCCGTGCCGTCGGGGGGGCAGGCTCCACAGCCCGGAGGCGCGGGCCGGCAGGCGCCGCGGGAAATCACCCGCGGGCCCCCGCATCGCGCACCTGTACAAAGGAACCCGGCCGGGAGGGCACAGCCGCTTCGAGGCCGCCCCATCCCGCCTGCAGAAGATCGCCCGGCCAACCGGCAACCGTAAGTTCCGGGAACGGTCCTGCCGCTGCTCCCGGACCCGACACCTCGAGGGCCGCCGCAACGCCGGTCGGCCCCAGTCCGGCAAAACGGATCCCGCGGACCTCCTCCGTGCGCACAAGGACCGCATCGGCCCAGCAGACGTCGCCTGCGCTGCCCACCTCGACCATCCCTTCCCGACCGTCGCAGACCACCTTCCCCAGGCGCAGACGTACGGTCCAGGCGCCCGCCTGGAAGACCACCGCGCCACACCCCTCCCGGGCCAGCGTAACACCCGGCCCCGAGAGTTCCCAGCGCAGCGCGAGTTCCCGGGCCCTGAACACCCCGTCACTCGGCCGGTCCAGATGGATGTGGTGGTCCCCCCGGTCCGTCAGGAGCTGCAGCACGGACAGCAGTCTGCCGCCGTCCTGCGCCGTGCGGATGCCCGCCGAGGCGCAGTCGTGTCCGTCCCGGAGAAAGCGCACCTTGAGCACGGCCGTAGCGTCGGCGGTGCGGACATAGGCCAGCACGGGACGGCGCTGGACCCAGGTGCAGTCCATGTTGATGCTCCCCAGGCAGGCGTCGCCACAGAACCACGTCGTCCCATAGGTCGAACGACTGTCGGGATCCTCGCGGATGAACCGACTGCGCACGCTGCTGGGGGACCCCGGCAGGACCTCGAAACGCGCGCCCAGGGACGGGGGACAGGGCAGGTGCCGTACGACCGAGGGCAACCGTTCCGCCGCGGCTCCGGCAATCGCCACGCCGGTGCCATCGGCAAGCTCCCGGGCCGTTCCCGGGGGCAAGAGGTCGGCGTAGGCACGGCTGTGGGGTCCCGCGAGCTGGCCGGTGGCGGGGTGGAAGCGTTCCCCAAGCCAGCGCCAGACGTCCTGACGGAGGCCCTCGGCGATCTCCCGGAGGGCAGCGTCGCGCACCAACTGGAGGGTCCGTTCGAGTTCGTGCAGGGCGACGAAGGTGTAGGTCGGGCTGTTGTATTCGTTCAGCCCGCCGTGGAAGCGGGTGTGTGCCGCGAAACGGGCCAGCCGGTCCCGGCCGTAGTCAAGGAACGCCGCGTCGTCGAGGATCTCGCCGGCAGCGGCGGTGACGCAGGCCCCCATGATGGCGATATTCGTATATCCCGGGCCCACGTTGCGCCGCACGATGGCCTCGCACGCCCACTGCAGCGCCGCACGCATGGCTTCGCGCAGCGGCGGCTCCAGCCGGCCCGGCGTCTCCACCAGCATCGTCGCCAGCGCCGCCCCGCAGAAGTCGGCCCAGTTCCAGTCCGGCGGCGCCATCCGTTCGAGAGGCTCCTCGAACAGCCACGGCCAGATGCCGTAGGTCGCCTTGCCGGGGTCCGTCTCCTGCAGCGCGAGGACCTTCTCGACGATGCGCGCCGCCCGTTCGTGGTGGCGTGCATGCGGACTCCGCAGCAGCAGGACGGCGTAATCGAGATTGGGCCGCGTCCCGTGTACCCGAGTACCGGGCGGGACCCGGCTGTGATATCCCGGGCCGTGCCACGTGCTTGCCTGCAGCCCCGCCTCCGGATCGAACGTCCCTTCCTCTTGCCCCAAATACCGCACAAGCTCGTCCATCTCCGCCATGAGCTGTCTCCCGTCCAAGCACCACCCGATCCCTCCCAGCGATCCACCCCGAACACATCCATTGCCCGTGCCCTGAAGGAGGGAAGGCCCGCCTGGGACCACAACAGGTCCGCAGCGCAGGGGAACGTACTCCGGGAGCAACCCGACACAAGCGCCCGGAGATTCCCGGTACGGCCGGCGCCCCCGACGGCCGTCCCTCTCCCCCGTACCGGCCGGCGCCCCCGACGGCCGTCCCTCTCCCCGTACCGGCCGGCGCCC
>JAFGRS010000503.1 GCA_016935045.1 Lentisphaeria bacterium
GCCTGCCCTACCAGCGCGTCCTTCGAGGCATTGCTTTTTTCGCTGCGCCGGGCCTTGATCCCTGCCCCCGGAGGGGATATGAGTAGCTCCGCGGAAGAGTTCAGGTCACTGTGTTGGGGCGCCGCTCCTCAGGTACGCCGCAATGGCGCGGCAGCGTTCGGTATGGCGCCGGTTGCGCACTCATCGTCTCAGAATTGTCTGTACTGACGAATCTGTGCCCGCGATGCCGACGACGGTCCAGACAAACATGAGACGGTCAGCAGTGCTCGCGGACGGAAATACGATGGCGCCGGTGGGAACGCCGGCGGATCCATGCGGAATCCAGAAACAAGGAGGCAAGAGAACATGACGGAGTGCTGGAAGGGGACAGGCAATCGCCCGTGTGGCACGCGTGTGCGGCACATCGTCGCATTCTGGGGGGTGCTCGTGTTCGCCCTGGCGGCACGGGCCCAGGAGCAACGTCTGGATTTCGTTCGGGCCGGGGCAATCGTGCCCGTGCCCATGGCCGCAGTCGCGGAAGCAGGCGGGGGCGGGCCGGCTCCCTTCCAGTTGCTGCGGGCCGATGGCAGCACCGCGGACTTTGTGTCCCAGGCGGACCACTGCTACACCTGGCCCATCCAGGCCGCCGGAACGGACTATGTGGGTCTGCGCCTGAGCGGCGGGGGTGCGGGCGGCGAGATCGGTTCGCCCCAGCTCCCCTACCAAGGGCGGTTCATCCAGGTCCCGCGGGAAGTCCGGGCGGAACTCGTGGTGGATTCCGTGCACTGGGTCGACCTGCCGGGCGCGTACACCGTGGTGCCGGCCCAACCCGCCCCCCTGGACGGCGAAGGACCCGGCGAATTCGCCGTCAACCCGGCCGCCTACGCCCTGGATGCCTTCACACCCAAGGCCCCCGTCGAGTGCACCGGGAGGATGCGCATCCGCGGACGCGATTTCGTCTATGTGGCCTACCATCCCCTCGCCTACAATGCCGCCCAGTCCCGACTCCGGGCCGCCACCTACGTCACCTGGCATCTCGAATTCCGGGGCGCCCCCGAACCCGTCCCGGCAGACCCGCTCGGGGAAAGCCTCTTCGCTCGAGTCTTCGACTATGCCCTCGACGCCACGGGCGATCTCGTCCTCCCCGCGCCCGAAGCCCTGCCCATCCTCACCGGAACCGGAGCGGACTACCTCATCATCACCCACGACACCCTCGTCGATGAGGTCACGCCCCTGGCCGAATGGAAATACCGCAAAGGCTATAAAACCCGTGTTGTTCCGCTCTCCGAGATCGGGCCGTCCCCATCGGCCAGTGACATCAGGGTGTTCATCGCCAACGCCTACAACACCTGGACCCCCAGGCCGACCTTCCTGCTCCTTGTCGGTGACGTGAACTACCTGCCCACCCACTACAGCGGCACGGAAGTCTCGACAGGGGCGCCCCTGGCCACGGACCTGCTCTTCGCCACGGTCGACGGCTCGGACTACTTCCCGGACCTCTTCTACGGCCGGCTCCCCTGCGGCAGCGAGGCCGAGTGCACCCTCATGGTGAACAAGACACTGCACGTCGAGAGGACGCCGGACCTGGCGCCGAGCTACTACCAGACGGCCCTCATGGCGGGGTACTTCCAGGACGTCAGCGGCTCCGACCCGGCCGACGGCTACGAGGGACGCCTGTTCATGGAGACCTGCGAAGCCCTGCGGGAGTATTGCGCCGCATCCGGCGTCACCAACACCGTCACCAGCTACGTCACGGAGACCTCCATCCTGCCCCAGCACTACAGCCGGAACCTCTACGGCAGCATCATGCACGTCAGCGGCGACCTCTACGGCTCCTCACCCACCTACCTCACTTCCGGTGCCGCCACCACGGCCATCTCGACGGCCGTCAACAACGGCGTCTGGCTCCTTCAGCACCGCGACCACGGCTCCAAGCAGGGCTGGCAGCACCCCTCCTACAACAACGCCACCGTCAACGCTCTGAGCAACGGTACCCTGTATCCCGTGGTGATGAGCATCAACTGCCAGACGGGGTACTTCGACGACAGCTCGGACTGCTTCACCGAGGCGTGGCTCCAGCACCCCGCCGGCGGCTCCCACGCCGTCATGTCGGCCACCCGGATCAGCCTGTCGTGGTGGAATGACTGGTTCGTGCACGGCATGTACATGTGCATGTTCCCGGACTACCTCTCCACCCTCGCCGCCCTCCCCCACTACCGCGCCGATCTGGCCTACGGCGGCAACCCCTACGGCCCCGGGACCGCCCTCGGACAGGCCGCCAACTACGGCAAGATGGTCATGTACGACAAGCTGGCGGCAGTCGACACCTCCGGCTACACCGAGTACTCCTTCAAGATCCTGCAGCTCTTCGGGGACCCCGAGATGCGGCCCCGCTGGGCTTTCCCCTTCCCCATCTCGGCCGATCACCCCGCGTCCCTCATGATCGGGACCCCGGCCGAATTCGACGTCACCGTGACGGTCGCGGACGGCGCCCCCCTCGAAGGCGCCCTGGTGGCCCTGGTGCTCGATGGGTCGGACTTCCACACGGCCGTCACCAATGCCGCGGGCGTGGCCCACTTCAGCTTCACCCCCGCGGGTGCCGGCCTGATGAGCATCACCGTGTCCGAGCAGAACGCAACCCCCTACGAAGGCACCATCCTGGTGCAGGACCCGACACCCTACGGCATCCGCATCGTCCAGCCCAACGGCGGCGAGGTCATCGACATCGGCGACAGCGTCAACATCGAGTGGGTCGCCACGGGGATGCTCTGGGGGCCTGGACACACGGTCGCCCTCGATGTGTCCTACGATTCCGGATACTCCTGGGAACCCCTCCCCGGAGCCGCAAGCCTGCCCCACGATCTCGGCGCCTATGCCTGGGACACCTCCCCCTGCCCGGCCACGACCCAGGCCCGCGTCCGCGTCACCGCCAACCCGGACCCGAGCTTCAACGACATCTCCGATGGCGACTTCGCCCTGCGAGAAGTCCTCCGCATCACCAGCGGGCCCACGTTGCCCATGGCGGCACTGGGAGTCCCCTACAGCCACACCCTCCAGGCGCTCGGGGGGATCCCCCCCTACGAGTGGAGCGTCTCCGGCGGCGAGTACACCGAGACCCTGAGCAGCGGCGGCTGGCTGGGGGGAGGAACCGCGATGGGCTGGAAGGGGGACGATAAGTCGTTCAGCTACAGCCTCCCCTGGCCCTTCGAATTCTACGGCACCGACTATACCTCGGTCTACGTCTGCACCAATGGCTTCCTCGACTTCGCCGGTAGCGGCGCTGACTTCAGCAACAGCACCGAGGAGCTGATCGGCAATGTCCGCATCGCCCCCCTCTGGGACGACCTGCACACGGGCAGCAGCGGCGAGGACATCTTCGTCACCGCGACCTCGGACTACGTCGCCTTCCGCTGGTACGGCCACCGCTACGGGACGTCCACACCGATGCAGATGGAAGCGGTGCTGTACCGCACCGGGACCATCCGCTTCAACTACCTCATCGACCACTCGACCTCCGTCTTCTCCCCGACCATCGGCATCTCCTCGGGCAACGGCACGGACTACCTGCTCTCCGCCCTCGATCCCGGGCCCGTCGCCGCCGGCACGACGGCCACGTTCGAACTCACCGGGCAGTTGCCCCCGGACCTCCACCTCGATCCGCTCAGCGGCGAGATCTACGGCGTCCCCACCGAACTGGGCTGTTTCACCTTCACCGTGACCGTCACGGACGACGTGTACGACAGCGCCAGCCGCGAGATGAACCTCACCGTCAGTGACATGACCTTCCCCCCCACCATGCACCCCCTCCCCGA
>JAFGRS010000504.1 GCA_016935045.1 Lentisphaeria bacterium
GTGTGCCCGGTGACTTCGAGGGAGGTCCCCAGCAAGCGGCGGCAGGCCTGTTTGACCACCGCGAAGGCTTCGCACATGAGGTCGTCGACGGCGGCTCCCGCCGCCAGGCGGTCGCGGAACTCCTGCGTTTTGGCCTGGAGTTGATCGTCGGTCAGGCTCTGCAGCTGCGCATCGATCCGGTTCACCTCCTCCACCAGGGGCCAGAGGCGCTTGATCTGGCGGGCGTTCCGGGTCCCGAAGATCTTCTTGAGGATCCATTCGAGCATGGTTGTCTAGGCTCTATCGCTGGCTATGGACATGGGCACGGCGTCACGGAGGCGGTCGCGCCTCAACGGGAACCGGGTTTGTCGAGGGGCATGCCCTGACGACAGAGAGGGCAGTCGGCCGGTTCGTAGGTGGGCAGTTCCAGCCGGATGAGGCTCCGGACGGGCACGTCGAAGGCGGCGGCGCCGGCGCTGCGATCCACCAGCACGGCCACCCCGAGCACCCGGGCGCCGCGGGCACGGACCAGGTCGACGGTCTGCTGGACCCGTCCCCCCCGGGTGATGACGTCCTCGGCCACGAGGACGCCTTCGCCGGGCGCCAGGACAAAGCCGCGGCGCAGCACCAGGTCGGAGCCCTCGTCCTTCTCGGCGAAGATGCTGCGAACGCCGAGATGCCTGGCGATCTCGTGACCCACGAGGATGCCGCCGATGGCGGGGCTGATCACGGTCTCGACCCCCGCGTCACGGAAGCCGTCCGCCAGGGTCCTGCACAGGCGTGAAGCGACGGCTGCGTGCTGCAGCACGAGGGCCGCCTGGAAGTAACGGTCGCTGTGGAGACCGCTGCGCAGGCAGAAATGGCCGGAGAGGAGGGCTCCGGTGTCTGCCAAGTCTTTGAGGATGTCCGCTTCCGTCATCGGGCCATGCCCTTCGGGTCGGGCCGTCCGTCCCGGGGGGTCGGGCCTCGCCTTGACGATGATCGAATCCATGGTACGCTGTATCCCGACCCGTTCCGGGACTCCGGGGCGGGGTTTCGCAGCGTCCGGGAGAGCTGTTCCGGGCCATGCGGTGAACCAGGAACCATAATGGTGCTACGCGCGCAAGTCCAAGGGGCCCGCCGGAAAAGGCGCGGCTGGGTCCCCCGGCGGGACCACGGGCCATGGCAGTACGTTCGATGTTCCGGCTGTTGGCGTTCTTTGCGGCTGCGGCGTTGTGTGCCTCGGCGGGGGATGACGGGGGGTCCGATCCGGACGCTCAGGCACGGCAGCGCTGGATGACCGGGTACCTCAAGGTCGAGGCGGCCGCGGCCGCCGTTCGCGACGGCCGCACGGCCCTGGCGCTCCGGCTGTACGAGGAGGCCCTGGGGGTATTCGAGGGGGTGGGGGCGGATTTCCCGGCCTGGAACCCGCCGCTGGTCGGCTACCGGGTGGCGTACTGCCGCGAGCACATTCGCTCTCTTCGGGAGGCTGCCGTCGCCGCCGAGGAGAGCATGACCCGGACCGAGCTGGTGGCGGAGGTGCGCCGGTTGCGCGAGGAACGGAGCGCCCGTGTCGCCCTGCGGGAACAGGCAGAGGCGGAACACGGCAGGCTCCGCGCGGACACCGACGAGGCCCTGCGGGCCACGGCCGCCGCGGAACGTCAGGCCGCCGAAACGCGCCGGACGGCGGAGGCCGCGGCGGAGCAGAACCGGGAACTGCGCACCCGGGTGCGGGAACTCGAACAGGCCCTGGCCGCGGGAGACCAGGACCTCGAACGGTTCCGCGCGGCCGCGGGAGACTCGGTGCGCCTGCGCGAAGCCCTCGCCGCCACCGCCCGGCGGGCCGCCGAAGCCGGGAAGCTCGAGGAACTCCTCGCAGCCGCAAGGGAGGAGCACATCCGGTGCGCCGCCGACAACCGGCGCCTCGCCAACGCCCTCGCCGAGAAAGCGACGGAAGGGGACCGCCTGACCCGCGAACGGGACGCCCTGCGCTCGGAACGTGACGCGGTCATCGCCCGCGCCCGGGAACTCTCCGAGCAGGCCCGCAGGGCAGAGGGCGAAGCGGCGGCGCTGCGTCTCGGGCAGGCAGCGCTGCGGCAGCAGGTGAGTGCCCTCGAAGCCGAGGTCACGGGGCTGCGGGGGGACATGGCGCGCTCCGCGGAGAGGGCCGGGGCTGGCGAGGAGGCCCTGGCGGCGGCCCGCTTGGATGTGCGCGACCTGCGGGCCAAGGTGGCTGCCCTGAACGAGCAACTGGCGGATGTCGGGGCGGTGGACATCGCGGCCCTGCGGCGGGAGAATGCGGCCCGGCGCGAGGCCCTCGAGCTGGCCGAGGCGAAAGGCTCGGAAGCGGAGCGGGAAGCCGAGGCCCTGCGCCGGGCGGAAGCACGCCTGGCGGCGGAACGTGAGGCCCGGCTGGCCGAGGCAAGGCAGGCTGGAGCGGAAGCGCGCACGCGGAGTCTGCGCGCTGCCGAGTGGAACGCAGAGGGGATTGCTGCCCTGCAGGCCGGACAGCCCGGGGCGGCCCTGTCGCCGCTGCGCCGGGCGGCGGAGCGGCAGGCCGACGACGGCGACGCGGTGAAGAACCTGGGCATTGCGTTGGCGGAACTGGGGGAGGACGAGGAGGCGCGTCAGCTCCTGCGCCGTTCGCTGACGGCCCGGCCGCGGGACGTCGACGCCGCCCTCCGCCTGGGGATGGTTCTGCTGCGGCTCGGGGAGGCGCGGGAGGCGGCGGCCGTGCTGCTGGATGCCTCGGCCCGGGAATCGCGGGACGCCGCGGTACGGCATGTTCTCGGCATTGCGTTGGCGCAGCTCGGCTGGCGCCGCGCGGCCGAAGAGGAACTGGAGGAAGCGTTCCGCCTGGACGATCAGCGCGCGGTGACGGCGCACAATCTGGCTGTCCTGCTGGCATCGGAGGAACCTCCCCGGCTCGACGAAGCCGGGGCCTGGTACAGAAAAGCCGTCGAACTGGGTAGCCCGCGGGATGCGGCCCTGGACCGGGTGCTGCTGCGGGCCGACCAGCGGGAGGTACGATGAAGCGAAATCGTCCGTGCCGGTGCGCGAAGCGCCCGATCCGTGGTTGGCGGCGCCTTTTCCGGCGCCCCGGCCGGGGCGTCCGGCTGTTGGGGGCTCTGTTGGTTCTGGCCCTGCCGGGTCCGGCAGTCCGGGGCCAGTCGCAGGAGGGGGATGCCAAGGCCCGCGAGGAATGGATGCACGGCTACGTGAAGCTCGAGGAAGGCGGCCGGGCGGAGGAACAGGGCGACTCGGCCCAGGCCCTTTCCCTGTACCGCGATGCCCTCACCGCCTTCGAGGAGGTCCGGCGCCGGCATCCCAGCTGGAACCCATCCCTGCTCGGCTACCGCATCACCTTCTGCACGCAGCGCATCCGGCGCCTCGAATCCCAGGTGGCCCAGGCCAAGCTGGACCTGGGCCCGGACGAGATGGCGAAGCTGGTGACCGGCCAGACGGCGGAGATCGCCACCCTCGCCGCGGAGAACCGGGAACTGAAACAGAAGCTCAGCCTGACGGGCGAGGCCCTGGAACGGGCGCGGCGGGAATCCGCCCGCACCGTGAGCACGACAGAAGAGGTGCGGGATCTGGTGTCCGAACGGGCCAGGCTGCAGGAGGAAAACGTCCGTCAACAGCAGGAGATCGAGGCCCTGAAGGGCGAGGTGACCACGCTGCGCAGCAGACGCGGGCTTGAAGAAGCCGCCGCCCGCCTGGAAGGAGAACTGCGCAGCACACGGGAACGCGAAACCCAGTTGGAGAAGGCATTCGACACCTACCGACGGGCGTACGAAAACGTCAAGGAACGACTCAATACGGCAACGGTGGAGCGCGAAACCCTGCTGCGTGCCGGCACGGAGCTGAAGGATCGGCTGGATGCGGCCCGGGAGGAAGCCGCGGCAGACAGGACGGCCGCCGAATCCCTGCGCAACCAGGTCTCCGGCATCGAAGAACGTCGCGCCGCCGATGCCCAACTCCTGGCCCGGGCGCGAAGCGACGTGGAACGGGCACGGCAGGAGACGGAGGAGTTGCGCAAGGAAGTGGCGGACCTGCGCCCGCTGCGGGATGCGAAGGTGACCGATCTGGCGGAAACACAACGCCTGGCCACACAGGTCAACGAACTGACGCTGGCCAGGACCACCTGCGAGAACGCCCTCGCAGCCGTACGGGCCGAAACCCGGGGCCTGCGCGACCAACTGGCGGAGATGGAGACCCTCAAACGGAGCCTCGACGAGACCCGCACCCAGCGGGACGCTCTGCGGCAGCAACTCGATGAGGCACTGGCGCAACGGCTGGAAACCGTGACACCGGCCGCCGGCGACGGGCTGCCGGCGGCAGCCGCGGCGGAGACACCAACCCGAGCCGCGGAGGGGCGCCGCGCGGACGCGGCGGAGACGGCGGTGACCCGTCTGGAACAGGAATTGGCCGAGCTGCGCCTGCAGGAGAAGGCGGCCCGGGCCCGTGCCGACGCGATGAGTTCTCGGGACGAGGCGGCGCGCCGCCTGGAACGGGAGGCGGCGGACCTTCGGCGGCAGCTCGAAGCGGCGCGGGAAGAGGTGACCCGTTGGAAAGCGCAGGTGGATGCGCAGGGTGCCCGGATCGCGGAGGCGGAGGCCTTCGGCAGGACCCTGGCAGAGAAGGAGCGGGTCCTGGCTTCCCTGACGGACCAGGCCGGGCGGGAGCGTCAGGAACTGGCCGACGAGCGCGCGGCCCTGAGCGAGGCACGGGACACGGTTCGGGACCTGCGCAGCGCACATGCCCGCCTGCAGGAGCGGAACGCACTGCTCGAAGGGCGCGCCGTGGAACTCGATGCCGCCCTCCAGGACAGCCGCCGCGCACTCGAAGACCGCCAACGACACGGCGGCGATGCGCTGACCCAGCTCCAGCAGGCCAGGGAACTCCTCGCGGGAGCCGAGGCGGAGAACGGTGCTCTGCGCAGCAGGAACGAGGAACAGCTCAGCATCCTGAAACGCCAGGAAGCCCAGATCCGAGATCTCGAGGCCGGGACGCGAACCCTGGCCGCGCGGGATGCCGAGCGGGCTGCCGAAGTGACCGATCTGCGCCGACGCCTGGACGAACAGGCCGAGACCTTTGCCCGGGAAGCGGCCACCATGAAGGCCAAGACGGAGGTGGTGGACGGGCTCAGCGCCAGCCTGGCCGACGCCGACGCCCGGATCGAGTCCCTGAAGGGCCAGGTGGCTGTCCTCCAGGGGGACCGGCAGGCGTTCGAGCGGCGTCTGGCCGATGCCAGGAGTCAACTGGCGGATCGGGAGAAGGCGGTCCTCCGGCTGCAGGAAGGTCTCAGGCAAGGCTCCACTGTCCGGGAGGGCGCCCTCCTCAAACAGATCACCGAGCTGAGCAGCCGCCTGGAACGGGAGGCCGGGAAACGAAAAGCCCTCGAAGAAGCCCTTGCAGAAGCCACACCCGCCCCGACTGCCGCAGCCGTTCCCGCCCCGGCGACAGACGAACTGTCCTCCTCCGGGGAGTCCGAGCGGGAACGCCGCGAGCGGGAACGCAACCTTCTCGTGCGAGGATATCTGCGCCAGGCGGTGGCGGCCGAGAAGGAGGGCAAGCCCGAGGCCGCGACGTGGAACTACCGCAAGGTCCTCGAACACGATGCCACCCACAAGCTGGCGGCCCAGCGCCTCGGACTCCTTGCGGTGGGGAACGGACAGGACGAGGAGGGAATCCACTTCCTGAAGCGCGCCTTCCGGCTGGACCCGGACGACCTGGATACCGTGATGCCGCTGGGACTGGCGCTGCTGCGGCGTGACGACGCGGACCTCGCCATCTCCATGCTCAGCAGGGCTGTCGCCCTCGAACCCGGCAACCCGTTGGCGCACCGTTGCCTGGGAATCGCCTGCAGCTCCCTGGGCTGGTACGATGCCGCCGAGGTGCAGTTCCGGCGCACCCACAGCCTGAACGCAACCGACGGCGAAAACGCCTTCAACCTTGCCGTTCTGCTGGCCTCGCGCAAGCCCCCCAGGCTCGAGGAGGCACGGTCCTGGTACGAGAGGGCCCTCGAAGCCGGAGTCCAGCGTGACCCGGGACTCGACCAACTCTTCGACCCCAAACCCGCCGCTGACCCCTGAGACCGGCCAGTCGTACGGTCCGGCGTAGCGGTCCCCGGCCGCCAGAAAGGCCCCCGGTAGGGCGGACGGTCCCCGGCCACCAAAGGGTCCGGGATGCCGCCCGGGGACCGTGCGGCCTACTGGAGGGCGACACTCCGCGGAGCCGTTTCCCCTGGAGGGCGACGCTCCGCGGAGCCGTTTCCTGGGCTGCCGCCCGGGGACCGTGCGGCGTACTGGGGATGAGGGCTGCCGCCCGGGGACCGTGCGGCGTACTGGGGATGGGGGATGCCGCCACGTGGCATGGTCCGCGGACAGGCGAGATTTCGGCACCCCGGGATCGTCGCGGAGGATGAAGGCACGATCGCGCTGCCTTTGCCGCCCGAAGAACAGAACTGGGTACGCATCGTCCGGGAACATCGAGGAGGTACACCGTGAACTGCATCGTCATCTGTCTCGATACCTGGCGCTGGGATGCACTGGGGTGCGTGAACCCGGGTTGGGTGCAGACTCCCGGCATCGACCGTTTCGCGGCCGCGGCCACCCGTTTCAACAGCGCCTACTGCGGGTCGTTTCCGACGGTGCCCATGCGCGTTGACGCCTACACGGGCGACGTCAACTGGCCTCGCTACGGTTGGAAGGGCCTGGACGAGAACCAAGTCGCATTGCCGACGCGGCTGCGTGAGCACGGGGTCTACACCGGGCTTGTCCTGGATACCGCCAACAATGTGGGGGCCGGACTGCACCGGTTCTACGACGAGTGGACCCTGATCAAGAAGGATATCGACGACGGCGTCAATCCCGGGGACATCGTGGTGCCGGTGCCCGAGCATCACTTCCGCCAGAATGCGGGGGGGTACCGTCGCGACCGCGCCAACTGGTCGCACTACCGCCATGAAGAGGACTGGTTCGTCAGCCGCACGATGCGCGCCGCCTGTCGCTGGCTCGAGGACAACGCCGGACGCGACGCCTGGTTTCTGTGGGTGGACACGTTCGAAATCCACGAGGACTGGATGGCGCCGAAGTACTACACGGATCTCTATGCGCCCGATTACGCCGGGCCGGCGTACACCTACCCCAATTACGGGTACACCGATATCTACACGCACGAGGCCCTGCAGCACCTCCGCGACGCATACGCGGCGGAAGTGACGTTGACAGACCGCTGGGTGGGGCACCTCCTTCGGCAGGTCGAGGTCATGGGACTGTACGGGAACACGTGCGTCATCCTCACGTCGGACCACGGGATGTATATCGGCGAGCACAACCGGGCCGGGAAACACACGGTCGATGCAACGGATCCATGGCCGATCTACGATACGGTCGGCCGCGTGCCGTTGCTTGTGCATACCCCGTTCCCCGACGCGCCAGCTACGGTCGACGTCCTCTGCCAGTCGGCAGACATCATGCCGACGGTTCTCGAGCTGTGCGGGGTGGCGGATCCAGCCGCTCCCGTCGGCAAATCCTGGGCGCCCCTGTTGCGGGGTGAGGGAGGGCCGGGACACGACCGCATCTACACCACCTGCCACAGCGGCGGCGGGCCCGGAGGGATCCGTTACCTCGGCTCGCACATCACCGTCACGACGCCCACGCACAGCGCCGTGTTCGGGCCTCCCTCACACCGTACCGAGCTGTATGACCGTGCCCGTGACCCGGAGCAGATCCACGACATTGCCGCGGCGGAGCCGGCCCTTGTCGAGACGCTGCGTGGAGAGCTGCGCGTGTTCATGGAGCGCCAGGGCGCGCCGGCGGAGTACGTGGCGGCCTACACCGGTGCGGAGTGAACCCTGTGTGCTGGCGGCAGAACGGGTCCCGCGTTGCGCCGCGAACTGGCGTCCAGGCGGAAGGTCGGGTACATTGGCGCAGGTGCGCGCGGCGTGCGTATTCGCGCCGGCATGGTACAGGAGGCAACGGATGGTTTTCGCCCAGCTGCGTCGCTATGGTGTGGTGCCGGTGGTGGCGGTGGACACGCCCGAGCAGGGCCTGCGGTTGTGCGAGGCCCTTGCCGAGGGCGGGCTGCCGGTGGCGGAGATCACCTTCCGCACGGCCGCGGCCGAAGCCACGATCCGGGCTGCCGTGACCCGTTTTCCGGACATGATCCTGGGGGCCGGCACGGTACTGACGGCGGATCAGCTTGCCCGCGCCATGGATGCCGGAGCGCGTTTCGCCGTGGCCCCGGGCTGCACGCCCACCGTGGTGGAGCGGGCGGTGGCGGCCTCCTTTCCCTTCGCTCCCGGGGTCTGCACGCCCAGCGATGTGGAGCGTGCCTTCGGTCTGGGCGTGCGGATGCTCAAGTTCTTTCCGGCGGAGGCCGCGGGAGGCGTTCCCCTGCTCAAGGCCCTGATCGGGCCCTATGGGCATCTGGGGCTCGAGTTCTGTCCCACGGGAGGGATCGGTCCGGCGAATCTGGCTTCCTACCTGGCGCTGCCCCAGGTTGCCTTTGTGGGGGGGACCTGGATCGCTCCCAGGGAGCGTGTGTCGGCGGGGGACTGGCAGGCCATCGTGGCCCTGGCCGGGGACGCGGTGGCGGCGGCGCGGCGGCCGTGACCCGCACACCCCGGAACGCAGAAGGCAGCCCCCGGACGACACGGCAGGTGAGAGCATGAAACCCCCGACCCTTCTCGTCCTGGCCGCGGGCCTCGGCAGCCGCTACGGCGGCATCAAGCAGATGGACCCCGTCGGGCCCGACGGCGAATTCGTCCTGGACTACTCCCTCTACGACGCCTGGCGGGCCGGTTTCCGCAGCGTCGTACAGGTCGTGCGGCAGGAGATCGAGGGTCCCCTGCGGGAGCATCTGGGGGATGCTCTGGACGGACGCCTCGAGGTTGCCTACGTGCAGCAGCGCCTCGATGACCTGCCGGAGGGCTGGTCCGTACCGGCCGGCAGGACCAAGCCCTGGGGGACCGGACATGCGGTGCGTGCCGCGCGGGGCGTGATCGACGGCCCCTTTGCCGTGATCAACGCGGACGATTTCTACGGGGCCGGGGCCTATCGCGAAGTCGCCCGTTTCCTGGGCGCGGCCGACTACGACGGGGGCAGCTGCTGCATGGTGGCGTACCGTCTGGGCAATACCCTCAGCGACCACGGCAGCGTGGCCCGGGGCATCTGCCGGCGGGATGCGCAGGGTCTGCTGATGGAGGTGGCGGAACGAACCTGCATCGAGCGCACGGAGACGGGGGCGCGCTACCGCCTCGACGACGGTTCCTGGGAGGCGTTGCGGGGGGACGAACCGGCATCGCTGAATTTCTGGGGTTTCCCGGGCGGCATATTCCGGGCGTTGGAGGGGCTCTTCGTCGAGTTCCTGGAAGCCCGTGGGGACGATCCCGTGGCCGAGTTTTTCATCCCGACGGCCCTGGATGCCTTGATCCGACGGGGACGTTGCCGTACCGTGATGCTGAACACGGACGAGCACTGGTTCGGCATGACCTACGCCGAGGACCGGGCCCTGGTCGTGCGACGGGTGGCGGAACTGACCCGCGCGGGACGCTACCCGGCGCCCCTCTGGGGCTGAGGGATCCCCCCGGCCATCGGAGGCCCCGTGCCGGAGCGCCACGCGGGGCGCCGCCAGGCAGGACGCGTGGCCCGCGGGGCCGGGGGATCCTGCCCGTACGTCAGGACGGAGGCAGCATGGCAATCCCAGGCAACGCCTGCCACAGACTGGCCGACGTGGTCCCTCGGTTCTGTGTGGAGGGCGCCTTTGTCGACGCCCGGCCCTACGGCAGCGGGCACATCAACGATACGTACCTGGTGCGGACGGACCGTGCCGGTCGGCTCGTCCCCTGGATTACCCAGCGCATCAACCACGGGATCTTCCAGGATGTGCCCGGACTCATGGAGAACATCTGCCGCGTCACGGAACACCTCCGCGCAGGCCTCGCCGCAGTCCCCGCCGCCGACCCCGACCGGGAGACCCTGACGGTCATCCCCACCCGCGACGGCATGCCCTACCACCGGGATGACAACGGCGACTTCTGGCGCACGTACATCTTCATCGCCGGCGCCACCACCCACGATCAGGTGGCGGGACCCGCCATGGCCTACGAGGCCGCAAAGGCGTTCGGGAGTTTTCAGTCCCGGCTGCGGGACCTGCCCGATCCGCCCCTGCGCGAAACCATCCCCCGCTTCCACCACACCCCGAGCCGCTTCGCCAGACTCGAACATGCCATCCGGGCGGACGCCCGGAACCGGGCCGCGTCGTGTGCCGACGACATCGCCTTCGCCCTCTCCCGCGGCGCCATGGCGGAGACCCTCGTCGCCGCCATCGACGCCGGCGACCTGCCCCTGCGCGTGACCCACAACGATACCAAGATCAACAATGTCATGATCGACGACCGGGATGGGCACGGCGTCTGTGTCATCGATCTGGACACCGTCATGCCCGGCACCGTCCTCTACGACTTCGGGGATCAGGTCCGCACCGCCACCGCCACCGCGGCCGAGGACGAAGGCGACCTGGGACGGGTCTCCTTCCGACTGGATCTCTTCGAGGCCCTGGTGCACGGCTATCTGGACGCGGCGAGGGAGTTCCTCGTGGACGCCGAGATCGGGTTTCTGGCCTTCAGCGGGCGTCTCATCACCTTCGAGATCGGCGTCCGCTTCCTGACGGATTACCTCGACGGGGACGCGTACTTCAAGACCCATCGTCCCGGCCACAACCTGGACCGGGCCAGGACCCAGTTCGAGATGGTCCGCCAGATGGAAGAAAACGCGGAGCGCATGGAACAGGTCGTGGCACGCCACCGGTGATGGCAGTGCCATGCCCTTACGCTGCCGAAAGACCAGGAGAACCGGCAATGCAACGCCCCTTTGCCCTGATCCAGCCGCGTCACACGCCCGTACTGGATCCCGACTTCCGTCCTCCCGTTCTGGCCAACCGCGCCTTTCTCGATGAAGTGGCCGCAACGGGAGTGGGGGTGCCGCTGCGCATCGCGGTGGAACGCGACCAGGGCCGTGTCTCGCGCTACGACACGCAGGTGTTTCCTCTGGCCCACCCGCGCGCGGCGGCCAACTTCTTCTACGTCGAGCGGTTGCTCAAGTTCCTGCTCTGGCAGTGGGGCGGCTGGAAGGTGACGGTCGGGGGACCCACGGCCCTGACGCGGTATCTCCAGGCCTGCTACAGCGACACCGGCAGCCGCGCCTTCGACGCGGAACTGTGGGGCGAACAGACCTACGAACGGGAGATGGTGATGGAGGGCACGGCCCCGGAGGACGTGCCGGACGCGAATGACGGGCAGGGCAGTGACGTGGTCCTGGACTGGCGTGGCTGGCGCATCGGGTTCGACCTCGGGGCCAGCGACCGCAAGGTCGCCGTCGTCAAGGACGGCAGCCTGGCGCTGCGCCCGGATGGCACCCCGATCCTCAGCGAGGAATACCCCTGGGACCCCAAACCCCAGAGCGATATCCGCTACCACCACGACCGGATCACCGACATCCTGCGCAACGCCATGGCGGCCATCCGGGAGGCCGAGCCCGGCGCAACCGTTCAGGGCATCGGTGGCAGTGCCGCCGGGGTCTACGTGAACGGGCGTGTGCGCGTGGCATCGCTGTTCCGCGGGATTGTGCCCCGGGAACGCTTCGAGCGCGAGGCGGCCCCGATCTTCACCAACATCGCCCGGGAGTTCGGCCTGCCCCTGAGGATCGAGAACGACGGCGACGTCACGGCCCTGGCGGGGGCCATCAGCCTTGGGGAGGGAGCCGTTCTCGGGCTGGCCATGGGATCGAGCCTGGCTGCCGGCTATGTCGACGCCGACCGGCGCATCAAGGGCTGGATGAACGAACTCGCCTTCGCCCCCGTCGACTACAACCCCCAGGCTGCCGTGGACGAGTGGTCCTGCGACCGCGGCGTGGGGGCGAACTACTTCTCCCAGCAGGCCGTGGGGCGCCTGCTGCCCGCCTCGGGGCTGGAGGTGGCGGACATCCCCGAGGGTGCACTCCCCCAACGCCTCGAACGGGTGCAGCAACGCATGGCCGCCGGCGACGAACGGGCACGGCGCATCTACGACACCATCGGCGCCTATTTCGGCTACACGGTGGCCCATTTCTGCGACTACTACGCGCCCGTGAAGCACATCGAGGTCCTCGGACGGGTTATGACCGGGGAGGGCGGACAGGTGATCCTGCGCCGGGCAAGGGAAATCCTGGCCGACGAGTTTCCCGAGACCGCCGCAGCGGTTACATTCTATGAACCGGATGAACGCGAGAAACGCCATGGACAGGCCGCGGCGGCCGCCAGCCTGCCGGTCATCCGCGGGTGACGCCCGGAGCACCCCGCGGAAAGCTGCAGAGCCAGACCGGGCAGACGCACGGAGGCAGAGATGATTGCCCTCACCAATGCCGGCGCCGAACTCTTCGCGCCCGATGGCCTCGACCCCGTTTCCGCCCTCGAACGCACCACCGCCATGGGGATCGGAGCCCACCAGGATGACCTCGAAATCCTCGCCTACCATGGCGTGCTCAGCGCCTTCGGCAGGGACGACGCCTGGTTCGCGGCGGTGGTAATGACCAACGGCAGCGGCTCGGCGCGCATCGGCCCCTACGCTGCCTACAGCGACGAGGAGATGTGCCAGGTCCGGCGCCAGGAGCAGAAAAAGGCCGCCGTGGTGGGCGGGTATGGCGCGGTCGCCCTCCTCGACTACCCGTCGTCCGCCATCAAGAATGCCGCAGCTCCCGAACCGGTCGCCGATCTGAAGACGATCCTCCGGACGGCCTGCCCGGAGGTGGTCTATA
>JAFGRS010000505.1 GCA_016935045.1 Lentisphaeria bacterium
CTGGGCGGTTTGAGGCGGAGCTTCGCTGGCCTGGATGATTCACCGCGAACCACGCGAAGGGACGCGAAGGGAGCCATCTTTTGGCAAGCGGGTTGCAGGGGTCACTCCTGCCGGCGCCCGGAAGCGCCCGACAAACGGGTGGAGAGCCGGTATTGGTGTTGCAAGCTGTTCGGAACGAAGTGATTCGTGTATTTCGCGTGTTTCGCGGTTCGTGAATGGAAAAGGTCGGTGCGCCGGCCCGCAGTCCCTTGGCAGCAGACAGGGATCGGTTCAGCCGGAGCCCTTCGACTGGACTCAGGGCCTTGAGCCCCTTCGACCCGGCTCAGGGCCTTCGGCAAGGGGTGTGGGAACGCACCCCCCGCGTCGAAACGGCTTCGCCCGCCATCCCGCAGATATCCGGCCGTTTGCGGCTCTGGATGGCGGATTTCCCGGTGAGTCGTGGCTGCCGTTCGACACGCAGGCAATCCGGTCCGCCGCTGAGGAGCCACCATGTTGAAGCTGGGCATCGTCGGTCTGAGCGAGGGCAACGGGCATCCCTACTCGTGGTCGGCCATCATCAACGGGGACTACGACGAGGCCCTGATGGAGGAGTGTGGCTACCCGGTCATCCCCGCCTACCTGCGGGCCAACCGGGATACCCTCGGGATCGACGGGGCCCGGGTCACGCACGTCTGGACCCAGGACCGGGCCCTGTCGGAACGGGTTGCCCGAACCAGCGGCATCGCCCAGGTCTGCACCGGCCTGGAGGACATGATCGGCGAGGTGGATGCCGTGCTCCTGGCCCGGGACGATCCCGAGAACCATGTCGCCATGGCGCGCCCCTTTGTGGAGGCCGGAATGCCGTTGTTCGTGGACAAGCCGCTGGCCTTCTGTCGGGAGGACCTCTCGTGGTTCGAGGAACGCGTTGCGGAGGGGCGGTTTCTCATGTCCTGCAGCGCCCTGCGTTACTCGGCCGGGGTCCAGGGAGGGCGGGTGGACCTGCCGGCGGTGGGGGACATCCGACTGGTGGTGGCCGTGGGGGCAAAGGACCTGCGGAAATACGCCATCCACACCCTGGAAGGGATGTTCGCGCTGCTCGGCGACCCGCAGGCCGTTGCGGTCCGGCACGTCGGCAGGCCGGGGCGCGACGTCCTCCTGATCGACTTTGCGGACGGCAGTTCCGCCACGGTGCACGTCTTCGAGGGCATCACCGGGGCGGACCTCAGCGTCTACGGATCGAAGGGCGTTCTGCGGGTGAACCATGGCGGCACCTACCCGGCCTTCCGCGCCTGCCTGGTGGAAGCCATCCGTTCGTTCGAGGCGGGGCGTCCCCGCCTGGATTTTGACCGCACCCGCAACGTGATCCATGCCCTCATCGGGGCCCGGGAGAGCCTGGAACGGGACGGTGTTCCGGTCCGACTGATCCAGGCACGGCACATGGGAGTCGATCCATGCATGTCAAAGAGCTTCTCAGCCTCAAGGGGAAGGTCTGCCTGGTGACGGGGGGCGCCGGGCGCTACGGCCAGTGCATTGTCGAGGGCCTGGCGGAGGCCGACGGCACGGTCGTGACGGCGAGCCGCAATCCGGCAACCAACGCGGACCTGGCGGAGGCGTTCCGGGGGCGGGGACTGGACGTGCACGCGCTCGAGGTCGACCAGGCGGACCACCGCTCGGTCCTGGCGCTGAAGGCCGCGCTCGCGGATCGCTTCGGCGGCCTGGATGTGTTCGTGAACAATGCCGTTTCGCGGCCCATGAAGGGGTATCGCGGGGACTTGGCCCAGTTCGCGGAATCCATGCGGGTCAACGCCACGGGCATGTGGGACATCACCCGGGAGATGACGGACCTGATCATCGCCAGGGGCGGAGGGTCCATCGTCCATATCAGCAGCATGATGGGCCTCTTCGGACCGGACCTGAGCAATTACGAGGGCACGGACATGGGGGACCCGGCGCCCGACTACTTCTTTCACAACGCGGGCCTGCTCAACCTGGCCCGTTACCAGGCCCACGTCCTCGCCCCCCACAACATCCGGGCCAACTGCATCTGCCCGGGGGGACTCTCCGCGCCGGAGATCCAGCCCCCGCGCTTTCTCCAGAACTATACCCGCAAGGTACTCTGCGGCAAGCGCATGGCGAACCGGGACGACATCAAGGGAGTGGTGGTGTTCCTGGCCAGTCAGGCCAGTGCCTACATCACCGGCGAAGCCATCCTCATGGACGGGGGCATGCACTGCTGAGATCGGCGACGAAAGCGGACAGAGAGCGGGACGTCGGACAGGCCATCGGCACCGGCCGCGAAGGGAGAGGGTAGCGCATGGAATACCGTCCGTTGGGTCTGACGGGGCTGCGGGTCTCGGCGATTTCCTTTGGCTGCGTGGAGTTGGGCATCCCCTACGGCATCGGTGTGCGGCGCCCGGAGGACATGCTGCCGGAAGCGGAAGCAATCGCCCTGCTGCGGGGAGCTCTCGAACGGGGCATCACCTTTTTCGACACGGCCCCCGCCTACGGCGCCAGCGAACGACTCCTTGGACAGGCCTTCGCCGGGATTCGAGACCGGGTGGTCCTCTGCACCAAGTGCCCTCGCCTCACGGACGGGGACGGGAACGTCCTTCCCCCCCGTGCCCTGCGGGAACGGCTTTGCGCCAGCGTGGAGTCGAGTTGCCACGCTCTGGGAACGGACGTCATCGATGTGCTCATGCTGCACCACGCCGAGGAGAGGGTGATCCTCGGCGACGAAGCTGCTGTCGCCTTTGCGGAACTCAAGCGACAGGGGCTCATCCGGGCATCCGGGGTGTCGACCTATCCCGGCGGCATGACGCCGACCGTGCTCGGCAGCGGGCGCTGGGACGTCATCCAGGTCGCGATCAACCTGATGGATCAGCGGGACGTCGCCCACCTGGAAGCAGCCGCCGCGGCAGGGGTGGGAGTAATCGCGCGCTCCGTGCTCCTCAAGGGGGTCCTCACGGACCGCGGCGGGGCCCTGCACCCCGCCCTGCAGCGCATCCAGGAGCACCGCGACCGTTGTTGCGCGGCCCTGCCTCCGGGCCTGGACTTGGCGGCTTTCGCCACCCGTTTCGTGCTGGGTCTCCCGGGGGTCTCGTCCGTAGTGCTGGGGATTGACCGACGAGCATACCTCGACGCCGCTCTCGAAGCGGCACGGGGAGGAGCCCTGCCCCCGGAACTGCAGCGCAGCGCCAGGGAGCTCGCCTTCGAGGACCCGGCCTTCATCGATCTGCACCGGTGGCATGTGCGCGGCTGGCTCACCTGAGGAGCCGAGGGGAACCCGGGACAAGGAATCAGCACCGGGCCAGGGCCGCACGTGCGGCTCCGCGGAGCGTCGCCCTCCAGGGGAACCGGCTCCGCGGAGCGTCGCCCTCCAGGGGAACCGGCTCCGCGGAGCGTCGCCC
>JAFGRS010000506.1 GCA_016935045.1 Lentisphaeria bacterium
CCAAGGCTGCGCGTCCCGGCCGCTACGGGGCGGTGGTCGAGGTCGTTCCCCCCGCGGGGATGGGGCTGCCGCGGATTGAGACCGCGACGTTGTTCCGGCAGCCCGGAGAGGTGCGCTGGCGCAGTGTGACGTGGGAGACGTTCGCTGCGGAGCTTCCCAGGGGTCTCGGCATCGACCCGAGGGTCGCGGAGCGTCAGCAGGCGACCCTTGCCGACTACTGCCGCACGTTGTTTGCGGCTGCCTGCCGCGACGACGAGGCGGCTGCCATCGTGCTGGCAGGGCTGTACGAGACCCCGGCGGAGGCGCCTCCCGCAGTGCAGCGCACGGGGGTCTGGAGCCGGGACCAGAAGTGGTGGTACGGCCTGAAGAAGAAGCTCGGCATGGTCGACACCCGCTACCTGCTCGATCTTCCCGAAGGCTACGCGGACGACCCCGGCCGGCGCTGGCCGCTGGTGCTGTTCCTGCACGGGGCGGGGGAACGGGGCACCGACATCGCCAGGGTCCGGGTGCACGGTCCCCCCAAGCTGCGGGCCCAGGGGAATCCCTTTCCCTTCCTTCTTCTCAGCCCGCAGTGTCCGCAGGGCACCTGGTGGTCGACGCTGGAACTGGGGGCTCTGCTCGACGAGATCATGGCAAGCCATCGTGTCGATCCGGACCGCGTGTACTGCACCGGGCTGAGCATGGGGGGCTTCGGCACCTGGGCCCTGGCCTGCGAGTTCCCGGACCGCTTTGCGGCCCTTGCGCCCATCTGCGGCGGAGGGGATCCCCGTGACGCGGAGCGCATTGCGCACATTCCGGTGTGGGTCTTCCACGGGGGCAAGGACGGGGTTGTGCCGCTCTCCGCGAGCGAGGAAATGGTGGCTGCTCTGCGTGCCCTGGGCAAGGCGCCCGGTCTCACCGTCTATCCCGAGGCGGGCCACGACTCCTGGACGGCGACCTACGACGACCCGGCTTTCTATGGCTGGCTGCTTGCCAACCGGCGGGGGGCCCCCGTCTGGCCTGCCGCAGGAGCCCCCGCCCCGAAGCAGCCCTGAACCCGGTCCCGGAGGGACACTCCGGCGCCGCGGGAAGCAAGGAGCCCGCACGATGAGCGAGGAACCGCTGCTTACGCACCATCCCGCCTCCGCCTCCGGCGCGGCCACGGTCCGGCTGCGGCCGGACATTCGCCGGACCAGACCCATCAGCCCCCTCCTGCTGGGCAAGTTCTGCGAGCATCTGGGGGCGAACATCTACGGCGGCATGCACGCCCAGATCCTCGCCAATCCCACCTTCGGACGCTGGCGTTTCGGCCTGGGGGACAACCATCCCGACGGGGGGCTGCGGGAGGTGGGCGACCTGGCGGAACTGCGGCGCCGAGCCGAGGGCCATGCCCGCCGTCGCGGCGTTCCCGATCCCGGCGCTGCCGCGGAATCCTACCTCGGCGGGGTGGCCCTCGGATGGGTACGACTGGGCCCCGCGGATGCGGTTCGAACCAGCCCGGACGTGGGTCCCCACGGGGGCCGTGCCCAGCGCCTCGAAGTTCTTTCTCCGGGGCCGGAGTCGGCGGCGGCAGTCGGCGGGCGGGGCGCAGGGGCTCTGGCCCAGTGGGTCCATCTGCCCCTGCACCGCACCCACGGTTACGAGTTCCGCGTTGTGGCCCGGTCAGCGGGTCCGCTGGCGGCACGCCTCGAGATCGCGTCGGCGGAGGGCGCGGCGTGGGTTTCGGCTCCGCTGGCCCTGGACGACGCGTGGCAGACCATCACCGGGAGACTGTGTGTGCCCGACAATGCGGCGGCCTTCTGCCGTGTTGCCCTGCTGGTGGCCCCGGGAGGGAACGTGGTGGTGGACCGGGTGCTGCTGTACCCGGACGACCATGTCGGCGGCGCGGATCCGGAGGTCATCTCCTGGCTGCGCGCCGGCGGTCTGCCGTTGCTGCGCTGGCCGGGCGGCAACTTTGTCTCGGGGTATCACTGGCGGGATGGCGTGGGTCCCGTGGATGCCCGCCCGACGCTGCCGAACCCGGCCTGGGACGGGCTCGAATGCAACCTGTTCGGGACCCACGAATTCGTGGCCTTCTGCCGGGCCGTGGGCTGTGAACCGATGTTCTGCGTCAACGCGGGCAACGGCTCCGCCGAGGAGGCCGCCGCCTGGGTCGAGTACTGCAACGGGGCGGCAGACACCCCCCTGGGCAGGCTGCGTGCCGCGAACGGCCATCCAGACCCCTTCCGGGTCCGCTTCTGGGAGGTCGGGAACGAGATCTGGGGACGCTGGCAGGTGGGCTGGACGACCGCGGCCGGCAACGCGGACAGGTTCCGGCGTTTCGCGGCTGCCATGCGGGCGGCGGACCCCGACATCGAGATCATGGCCACGGGACCCCAGTGTGTCATGGACCAGGAGTGGACCCACACCCTGCTGCGGCAGGGCGGTCCGCAGCTGCGTGCCATGACCGACCATCTGCTGAGTTCGGCGGACATCGGTCCCGGGGATGACCCCTGGGACGTCTTCCAGGCGTACATGGGGCATGCCGTCGACGCGGCGCGCCAGTATGCCTGGCTGCGGGAACGCATGCTGGCGCGCGGGATTCCCGATCCCTGGCTGGCCTTGACGGAGATGCAGGTATTCTGCCATTGGCGCCCCCGGTCCGACGCCGCGGGGAGCATGACCCCGGAGCAGTTGATCCATCCTTCGACCCTGGCCGAGGCAGCCTACTTCGCCACGTTTCTGTGCGCCTGCGTCCGCCTGGACGGCTTTGTCAGGCTCATCACCCATTCGGCCACGGTCAACCACGGCGGCGGCCTGCGCAAGGAACACGAGCGGGTCTACCCGAATCCGGTCCACCATGCCCATGCCATGGCCGCACACCTCGCCGGTTGCCGCCCGGTCGGTGTCGAACTGCTGTGCGCCACCTACGACACGAGGCGACGCTATGGCTTCATCCCTCCCCTCGCGGGCATCCCCGTGCTGGATGCGGTGGCGGGGATCGACGGCGACGGCCGGCGGGTGGTGCTGCTGGTGCAGCGGGCCGCCGAACCGCTGCGGGTCACCCTGGACGCCGGGGAGCCGATGGACGGCACGGCGAGGGTCATCGTCCTCTCGGGAGCGGCGCCATGGAGCACCAACCGGCTCGAGGCGCCGGACCGCATCGCGCCCCGCGAGACGCAGCGCCCCCTCGCCTCGGGCGTTCTGGAACTCGACCTGCCTCCGGCCGCCCTGGCCGTGGTCATCCTGCCGCCGGCGTGAGGATCGTCCCATCGTGGTCTGCACGTCCCCGAGGGTGCCCGCAGGGACGCGGGGGGTGCGGGGACGTCGGGCCTATGGCGAACCGGCGCCAAGGCGCCTCCTCGGCCGGTGTCCGTCTTCCCGGCGCGGCCCGAGGGGCTGCGCGTCGGGGTGTGGGTTGGGGATGCCGCGCCTGAGCCCGAGGCGCTGCGCGGTGGCTTCACCGCGTGCCATGAGGTCCGGGTTGACCAGGGCGCCGCGCCCCGCCCGGGTCTGGCGCAGCCGCGGGTGTCGTTGGCGGAAGTAGGCATCGAGCCCCGCGTCGCCTGCCCGCACCAGGGCACGGACCTCGTTGTGACCGGCTTCTTGCTCCGTCAGCATGCGGCGGAACCCTCGGATGAGCCCCAGGGCGAAGTCACGGCGCCCATGCGGTCCATGGCCTCTCGTCCCGCCTCTCTCCCGCTGCCATTCGGCGTCGATGGCATGGCGGATGTAGTCGAAGGCGTAGTGGGCCAACTGCACGTTTCTCCGCGTGCCGCAGACCTCCAGGGCGCGGCCCAGACGGCCGGCCCGGAGGACGGCCGACGGGATCCACACCGTGTGCACGCCATAGTGATCCCGGATCAGGCTCGCCAGTGCGTGCATTTCGAGGCCATGACGGAGGGCGGGTTCCCCCAGGCCGACCGCGATGTAGTCCGGATCCTGGCCTTCCGGGGCGGGGTTGACGCCGTGGCGTGCCATCAGTTCCCGGGCCTTGGCGAGGGCCCGGTGGGCCTCGTGATGGTTCGGGCTGCCGCCCAGCGCCAGCAGTTTGCGCACCCGGGTCAGGATCCGCTCCTCTTCCGGGGTGCCGCTCGCCGGCGCGGCTTCGTCCAGGGGGGTGAAGCGGGCCGCGGTCCTCGGCTCGATCCCGAGCAGCCGGCAGGCCCGCTGGAAGGTATCCCCGTGCGGCCCCTGGTCCTCGATGCCCGCCAGGACTTCTTCGGCGAGTTGGTGCGCCATTTCGTGCCGCAGAACATCCACCACCGCGTACCACGGGTGGTTCAGGACGCAGCGGCGGCTGATGCGGATCTCGCGCACCGGTTCTCCGAGCCACTGGCCAAGCGTGGAGACGTTGGCGTTCAGCCCGAAACCGGGTCGGCGCAGGTGCAGCCGCAGGGCGGACGGCAGTCGGGCAGCGGCCATTTCCCATTCGAGTTCCAGGCAGTGGCAGAGGCGTCGATGCGCCTCCGGGGCGTCCAGCCAGTCGTCGGTGGGGGGGCTCATGCGGGTCATTTGCCGATGCAGAACTTCGCGAAGATGGTCTCGAGGATATCCGGCTCCACGGTGCGTCCCGTGATCCGCCCCAGGGGAATCAGGGCCCCTCGCAGGGCCACGGCCGCGAGTTCCGCGGCCCCGGCCCGGCAGTCGTCCGCCGCCGCCCGGACCTCGGGCAGCGCCTGTTCGAGCAGGGCCGCATGGCGCGCGCTGACGGCGACATCGCTCTCGGCCATTCCGGCGCTGCCCCACACGGCCTGCTCGACGCGCTCGAACAGCGTCTCCAGCCCGTCCCCCGTCAGGGCACAGGTCAGGACCGGTCGGTCCGTCGCCTCGGGTAGGCGCAACGGGCCCCGCAAGCGGTCCCGCTTGTTGGCGACCAGGATCACGCTGCCCGCGGTTTCGGCGCCCGGCCATGCCTGTTCCCCATAGGGCTGCGAGGCGTCGAAGACCCAGAGCACGACCTGTGCGGCGCGCAGGCCGGCCAGGGCGCGCCGGATCCCGGACCGTTCCGCCTGGTCTCCGCCATCGCGGATGCCGGCCGTATCGATGACACGGAGCGGGATCCCGCGGATTTCCGCGAGTTCCTCGATGGTGTCCCGGGTGGTGCCGGGGATGTCGGTCACGATGGCACGGTCGCAACCCAGGATCGCGTTCAGCAGGCTGGATTTGCCGACATTCGGGGGCCCGGCAATGACCAATCGTATGCCGTCGCGGAGCACCTGACCGACCTGCCGGGAAGCCAGAAGCGTCTCGATGCCCTCCGCCACCCCGGCCAGACATTGGACGAGTTGGCCGGCTGCCTGTTCCCCGATGTCTTCCTCCGGGAAATCCAGTCCGGCTTCGAGCTCGCTCAGGACATCGACGATGGTGTCATAGAGGGCATTAACGCGCCGGCCGAGAGCGCCTTCGAGCTGGCGGTTGGCCAGGTGCAGAGCCGCTTCGCTATGGGCGGCGATGAGGTCCGCCACGGCCTCCGCTTGGGTCAGGTCCATGCGGCCGTTGAGGTAGGCGCGCTTGCTGAACTCTCCCGGCTCGGCATGCCGGCAGCCCCGGCGCAGCAATTCCCCCAGGATCAGCCGCGCGCCAAGGGGACCGCCATGGGTGTGCAACTCGACCACGTCCTCCCCCGTGTAGCTGTGGGGACCCGGCATGAACACTGCCAACACCTCTTGGTCCAGTGTCCCGGTCCGGTCGCACACCCGGCCCAGCCGCAGGGTGCGCGCGGGGTTGGCGGCGATGCCCTCGGTACCATGCCACAGCGCGGAGACCGCCTCTACGGCACCCGTCCCGGACACCCGGATGATGGTGACGGGTCCCCCGAGGGCCGTCGCAAAGGCGGCAATGGTGTCGTCTGGCGGTGTGTTCATCTCCGGCGCACCGTCTGCCCATGAAGTGGGGGATTCGGAGGACGTGAATATCGTTCCCGGGCGTCGCGCCGTCAACGCCTGCATGAGGGAGTCCAGAGCCCCACAACTGCTTTTGATTCGTGTGGATGTGCGTCCATTCGTGGTTCTTCCGTGCATGGTCCAGACTGGCGCCTCCTCGACGGAGACGTGCGCTCGCCGCTGCTCCTCGTGGAACATCCCCGCGCCCTCGCCGACGAGGAGATCGCCGCCATGCTGCGCTTCGCCGAGAAGGGCGGCGCCCCCGGCGGCCGATCCCTCCCCGTTCCCCCGTACCGGCCGGCGTCCCCGGCGGCCGATCCCCTTCCGGGATGGTGCGCGGAGGGCCGCGCCCCGTACTGGGATTCCGGCTGAAGCCGGTACTACAAGCCTTGTCTCC
>JAFGRS010000507.1 GCA_016935045.1 Lentisphaeria bacterium
TCCGGCACTCCGGATAGGTCCATGGTCCATGGTCCATTGTCCATGGTCCTTGCAGCGCAATGAGATGTGTAGCAATTCCGAGACGTCTTGTTAGGGTTGGACCAGTACGAAAACAAGGGTATAGGAAGGCAAAGTCCGGCGCGCGAACTTGCGTCAGAACGCATTGATTTGCAGATTGGTACGCGAGGCGGGACTCGAACCCGCACGGTGTGAACCACTGGAACCTAAATCCAGCGCGTCTGCCAATTCCGCCACTCGCGTGCAGAGACGATTGCATCCCGACGCTCTTGGGCAAATGTATCCCGATGGCGCAGGATTCCCAGCAACAGGCATGACTGGGCAGGGCTGTCCCGGGAGCGGACGGATCGGCGCCCCGCCGCCACGTTCCCTGCGGCGGCGGGGCGCCGATCCGGAAAGGCGGAAGGAAGAGAGCCCGCGCCCCCCTCTCCTTCCTCCCATCGGCGTGGCAGGACCGGCGGCGGCGCTGGAGCCGGACTGGCCACGGGCCGGCCGTAGGCCCCCGCAGACTGGCAGGACTCGACGGCCCGGGGGGCCGGGACACCCACTCGGATCGAGAGGAAAGCACCTCCATGACACCGGAAGCGGTTCTGACCGACCTTGGGGACACGTCCGCGCTGGCCAATGTTCGCCTCCACTGGGATCTGTCCATGGCCGAGATGCCCGCGGGGGACCCCGATTTTCTGCGCGACGAAGTCTGGCGTTCCTGCAGTCGCTACTGTGGGTTCGGGGATGCTCTGGACGGCGTGCTGGCGCGGGTGGCAGAGGCGGCAAGGGAGACCCCTGCGTTGCGGCTTCTGGCCTGGCATGCATACTGGCGTGTGTTCCTTTCCCCGGAGACCTGCCCGCCGAACGGCTGGCCGGAACCCGAACGGCATCTGGGTGAGGACGCCGGAGGTCTGCTGCTGCTGGTGGCCCTCGGCTTCGTTCCCCTCCTGCGGGCCAAACACCGGGAGTGGGGAATCCCCGAAGAGGTCACGCGGGAAACGGCCCAGCAGGTGCGGTGCTACTGCGACGATGCCTATCGCCGGGGCCATGCAGGTCGCCCGGGCGTGTATCCCGGTCCTTTGGCATGGTTGCGTCACTACACCCGGGAAAAGTACGTCCGCCTGGGGCGCTTCGAGTACTGGCTCGGCCCCAACCCGCACCGCATCGAGGTGTTCCGCCATCGCCGCTCGGGGCGGGTAATGGCCCTGGCGCCCGATGGCACGCGCTTCGCCAGGGACGGCAGCATCTACCGGGACCCGGGCGACTACGCCCCGGGAGAGGGCTGGACCGCAACATTGCAGCATACCACGGATGGGGTCGCCGGCTGTCCCATCGATCCCCGCGGCGCGGGCACGCCGGGAAACGTCCTCCTCGCGGCCAGGGACTGGGAGTGCGTCCTGAAACACGGCGACCCGTCACTGATGATGCACATCCCCTCGGGAGGCAGGATGACGCCCGAGGCCTGCCGCGAATCCCTCCTCCAAGCCGCCGGGTTCTTCCCCCGTTTCTTCCCGCAATCGCCTCCCCGGGCCGTCGTCTGCGCCTCCTGGATCTTCAGCCCCCCATTGCAGGACATCTTCGGCGGACAGGCAAACCTGAGCGTCTTCCAGAAGAACCTCTACCTCTTCCCCGTGCCCAGCGGACCTTGGGACGGACTCTGGTTCGTCTTCCTGCAGAATGGTCCCCTCGACCTGGAACGAGTCCCCTGCGAAACTTCCCTGCAACGGGGCATCCGTGACTATCTCCGCCAAGGCCACCGCTGGCGCTGCGGCGGCATGTTCTTCCTGCTTGACGATCTCCCACGGTTCGGCACGGAACCCTATCTCAAGGATTGGCTCCCCACACCCTGATGCCGCGGCGAATCGGTTCCCGCCGCCACTGTCCTTGCGGCAGTGGAGCGCCGATTTGGGTCCAGGGGCCACGGCCGCGCCAGCTCCTCCCCTCCTACCGACGCTCCAGCGGGTCAAGCCCGGCGGCGGCGTTGGGATCTTGGATCAGCACGGGCGCGCGGCAAAAAAAGGCTTGCTTTGTCGCCCCATATTTGGCATTCTCTACTTAAAATTCCTGCCGGGCGGCTCGACCGGGCCTGGAATCTCCGGGCTCGGACGCGACTTGGCGATTGGTTTGGGGCGCATCGATACGGGGGCAGCCTATGGAGGATGGATACAGAATCAATGCTTTTGGTTTCATCGGCCTGCTGTTGTATGGGCTGGGGATTGCGGGGCTGGCCTATACAGTGGGAGTGGACGAGGTTTTCGGGGACACGAAGGGGCTGCTGGGCGTCGTCAAGGGGCCCCTTGCGGCGGTCATTCTGTCGTTTGTGACCTATGCCATCTGTCGCAGGAACGTGACTGCGGCCAACATTGCTCTCACGATTATGCTGTTGATCTTCGGCAGCATTCTGATCCGTTCAGACCGTTATTCACACGTGGTGGATGCGTGGATGGAATCCTCTCCCGACGGGGGTTTGGACGGGTCTGCTCTGCCGCGCCCCAGCCAGGGCCGCGTGGTCACCCGCTGACCGTGGGGTCGCGGGCAGGCGGGAGGGCAAGGACGATCTAGCCGGACACGACGATTCCGGTGCCCCGGTGGCAGGCGCCGCTGAGCGCGCCATCAGGGCTTCGGCAGGGGCGACTGCGTTACGAATTCTTCGCGACTGAGGAAGCCGTCGTCGTTCGCATCCCTGAGTCCGAACCACTTCTCGGCCTCCGTCGGCTCGCGGCCGGCGCCGAATTCGGCGCGGCTGAGGCGGTTGTCTTTGTTGCTGTCCTTCTGCTCGAACTGTTCCGCGCGTCCCTGCGGCGCGCCGCTGCCGTCGGCATTGCGCGAACCGAGTGCAGGGAGGGGAAGGTAGTCGAAGTCGAGGATCATCTTCTCGGCCAGGGCAAGCCGGAGTTCCCTCTCGGTTTCCGCGTATTGCGGATTTCCACACAGGTTCTCGAGTTCCGACGGATCGGCATCGAGGTCGTACAGCTCGTAGACGGGCCGCGGGTGGCTGAAGTAGGTGGATGCCAGTCCCGGGGCCAGGTTCCCCGCCTCGAAGGTCTCCCGGATCTCCCTCCAGGCCGGGCCTCCCGCCGAGTCCACGGGGGAATAGGGAATCCAGGGTGTGCAGTTGTAGATGAACTTGAAACGCCGCGAGCGCACGCAGCGGCTGAGGTCGTAACCGCTGTTGGCCATGGTCGACACCACCGGGGCGCTGCCGTGGGGGCCCCGCTCAGCGAAGATGTACCGGCGCACCTCAGCCGCCTCACCCCCCCGCAGCAGCGCCAGAAAACTCACCCCGCTCATGCGCTCCGGCACCGCCACGCCGGCAGCCGCCAGCAATGTCGGGCCCAAGTCCTCGCCGCTGACCAGAGCACTCGACTCGCTGCCGGGACGCACCACCCCCGGCCAGCGCACAATCAACGGCACATTCAGACCCGGATCGTACAGGGAACCCTTGCCATGCGGCAGGGCCCCTCCATTGTCCCCCGCGAACACCACGATGGTGTTGTCCCGGAATCCGCGCCGGTCAAGGAGTTCCAGGGCCCGCTGCACGGTTCCATCCAGGCGATTGACCTCGCCGCAGTAATCGGCCAGTTGGCGCCGCATGCCGGGAAGATCCGGCCAGTGCGCGGGCAGCCGCAGAGAGGCAGGGTCCGGCGCCAGGTCGGCCGCGTTCCAGACGTGGTGCGGATCGCTGTAGTTCACCCACAAAAAGAAGGGAACATCCTCGGGTTTCCGGTCGAGGAAGGCCGCCATCTGCTCTGCCGTCACCTGGTCCGAACCCGTCGCGACGGAGTCGAACCGCTCCCCGAACGTCTTCATGCCGTGCTGAACCAACAGGGCGTCCAGGACCTTGCCGTCCGCGCCGCGCCCGGAGGACCCATCCAGATGGTAGCTGCGTCCGCAAACCCCGACGAAGTACCCCGCCTCCCGACGCAGAATCTCCGGGAACGTGATCTCGTCGCGAGGCAGCGGCGACGAGAAGCGGGTGATGCGCGCCGCCACGGGAGAACGCCCCGTCATCAGCGAGGACCGGGAAGGCACGCACTGCGGCGCCGTGGTGAAGAAGCGATGGAACCTCATCCCCTCGGCGGCGAGACGGTCCAGGTTCGGCGTGGTGACGTTCGTGTCCCCGTAGCAGCCGACAAAGGGGTAACTATGGTCGTCACTGAGCAGAAAGAGGATGTTGGGACGCGATGCCCGCGGCGCGGCTGAAGCGTCCTGCTGCGCGGCTGACGCTGCCTGGAGCGGCCACGCCGCCACAAGCAGCAGAAGCCCTCCCCGCCCGATCCATGGGCCCCACGCCAGGACCCCGTACCGACACGTCCCGTTCATCCCGTTCATCCCATGACTCCTCTGCAGATCCATGGACATGGGCCGCCTGCATGCTGTCAACCTACAGCGCCAAGGGGGAGAAACCACGGCGCGGGGCGCCCCAGGCAAGCTGTTTCACGATCGGCGCCCGGGGGTCCGCCGTCACTTTCCTTGCGGCAGTGGGGCGACGGTTCGGAAAAAGGGGGGAAGAGCGGCGGCGCACCTCCTCCCCCTGCCGGAGTCCCGCGTTCACGCGGAAGGGACCGCGAAGCTTCAGCCCCCGCTGCGGGTGTCCCTGATAGCAGTCGCCGCGGGAGCCTGAGACCTCCTGATCCGGCGCAGTTCCTTCTGGACCAGGCGCTCGCCCCGGGGCCTTGCCTGCCAGCCGTCGAAAGGGAACTTCCGCACGATCTCGTCGGTCTCAACCACGATCCGTTCCATCCCCAAACCGCACCTCTTCCCATCACGTCCGGTCGTAGAGCGGCAGCGTGGCCCAGTCGGGGTTGGGGCGGACACCGATGTGTCGACTTGGCGCCAAGGCATCGGGGATCGCGTTTGCTGGGGGCTGTCCCATCCGGCGACCTCCGCACGGGACAGGCAGATGAGTCTCCGTCCTCTCGCAGCATCTCCGGCGAGACACTCACGGTGCATCTCTTGGTAGCGGTCGAACTCGAGCCCTCTGGCCGAGACCGTCAGGCGGACATGACCGCGGCAGAAGACTCCCGTCGCGGGTGCCGGCAGCCCCAAGTACCCGCTGGTGTTCATGACATGTACGCCCTTGTGGACGCGCTCTCGATCACAGTGCAGAGTCATCTGCGTGCAGTTGATCCCGCAGCCGTTCCCGGCCAGCTCGCTGAGATACTTGGGGGTGGGGTGATTCGAACCGTTGCCGGTGCCCACGGAGACGAAGCACTCGGCAGGGCGAAGGGCCTGCAGTGCTTGGCGCATGATGCCGCGGCCACGGTCCTGCGGTGCACCATGGTGCGGGCCGAAGAGAAGATGCGTCGGTGCGCGGACAACGCCCGCAGTTCGAGCCAGGCGGGCGTCGCCCGGCCACGTGATAAGAGTGCTGCAGTGTAGGTCAAGGGTCAGAATGGCGCTGGCGTCATTCGAGGATCGGCTCTGGACGTTATCGGCGAATCCCGGATGGCGCAGCCGCAAGGTGACGCCGATAGCGGCATCCTGCCACAGCACCGGCAGACGGGAAGGATGGCACTCAAGCCGACCTACTCTGAAGCCACGCCTCCGGGCGTACTCTATGACCGGACGGAAGAGCGCCCGCTGTCGGGAATCCGAGCGGTCGCGGTCCTCCAGCATGAGCACTTGGCGGATCTCGGTTGCCGGATCAGCCACGACTTCGGGCAAGGCCCCCGCATGGTCGGCGTCGTTATGAGTGAGGATGATGTCGCGGATGACCCCCCGTGGGGCAGCGCGCAACCACTGCGACAGTGTGCTGTTCCTCGGGCCGACATCGATGAGGATCAACTCCCCGGAGGGAAGGCGCAGAGAGGACGCATCCCCCTGCCCGACGTTCCAGAGATCGACCGTGACCGTCTGGGGATCCCCACTCAAGCCCCACCGCCCTCCGCCACGCGCAGTACATGTGGCCAGTCCGCCGGGACTGCCTGATAGAGAGTCCTGGAGTCACCGAGAGACGTGACCCCCTCGACCCGTGTAGCCCGACCACTCACATCCTGACGAACGAACGCTCCGAAGGCGTCCCCCGGCCGAAGCCAGGTCAGGGCCCCGGCCGTACGGGCAGGGACCCACTCGCGTTCGCCGTCCTGCCACTCGACGTAGACGGCTCCATCCTCCCGTACCGTCCGAATCGTGCCCTCTGCATAGGCCGGGCGAGCCCGGTCGACACAGAGGCGCTGGTAGTCGATGGCATCGACGATGCACATCCACGCGCTGTGCTCATCCTCGCTGAGAGCCTGGCGCTCGGCCTTGCCTTGCAGAAGCAGGAAATGCCGGACCACCGCCGCATCCAAGCGGTCAAGACCGAGGACCGGCACACGCAGCCCCCAGCCGCGGATCTCCACCTCGCGGCCGTGGCGCAACAGCTCCAGCGGTTTGCGGAGGCGGAGGGATATCCCATCCTCGATGCAGAAGAGCATTTGCCCGAACTCGCAGCGTTCCCCTGCAACGAAGGACGAGCTGTCAGCAGACTCGTAGTGCCCGTACGCCGGCCGGAGGTCACCAGCCAGGTGTGCACCGCTGGGTCCTCTGGCTACGGGCATGTCACCGATGCTGATCATGCGAACGCCTCTTTGGCTTTGGCGGTGAAGAAGACGTCGAACACGCCAAGGAGAAGATCGTGCAGGGCGTCGAGTTCGTGCTCTGGATCCACGGGACGCGCGGCAGCGCCGACGAAGGCCGCCGCGAAGCGCGCCTGCACCGTCAGTGGCTTCACGGGCAGGGCCCGTATGCCAGCCGAAAGGCGGTAGGTGCGCCCCCCCACGCTGGCCGCCCAGTTGGCCTCGTAGCGGTACGGGACGACGTACTTTTCGGCGTGAGGCGGCATGGGAGTCGCCGCGAACGACGCAAACAAGTCCTTGACCTCAACATACTCATCACTCGCGCTGCCTGGCACTACGTGTTTGTTGATGTTGTTCCAGTACTCGACCTGCACCACCGTCGGCTCCGGGGAGCCGAAGCAACTCCGCCAGTCCGGGTACCAGCGCGAGAAGAACTCGCGGAGTTCGGCAAACCCCCGCTGGTCCTGGCGGTCTCTCCGTCGCAGGTTCACAAGGAACCGCTCAGGGCTGAGCTGAATACACCAGTCGGCATGGGAAGATCCCGGGTCTGAACTCCAGAATCGGTGCCGAATGGACACCCGCTCCACCAGAGGATCCTCCAAGGTTGCCGGAACGACAACCTCACGGTCAGCAAAGCGCGTATAGGCGGGAAGATGCCCGGCACACGCCTCCTGCCACCGCCCAAAGCGCTCCTGGAATCGCTCCTCGCCGATGGGTGCATCGACACGAATGGCACGTTCGACCACCGGCGCATGCGGGTAGCGTTTCGGGGTGCATCCTGCGGGGGGCTTTTCGCTTTCCATGGCCAGCCAATGGCCCCCTACCCAACCGTTTGTTTCCGGACCTGCCTGCGCCCAGCGCTTCCCGTGCCTGAGTACAACGATCCATCGGTGTATCGGACACCCCAAACGTCGCCGCGGAACACCTGCCGCATGACCTCAGCGCGAGTGTGCCGAATCAGCGCCAGTCCGATCGCCGTGCGGCTGCCCAAGTCATGGAAGTACCCGGGCTGAAACACCCACCCCCTGCCGTGACGCCGCATCCTCGGACAATCGATCCATCGATGGACTGTGCCTGTCCATCCATAGCTTCTGAAATCGCTATCTTGATTTTGGTATCAAGAATACACCTTCGCCAAGGTGCCTTCAACCTGTTTTCCCTATTGCCCAAAAGGCCGACCAGCGCCGCGTCCAGCTTGGCGGCGATCTGCAGCCAGGCGGCGAGGGCCGCGCAGGATGTTGGCGGCTTCCCACAGGTGGGACTCCTGCTCGCTGAGGGGAACGGCTTCTCCAGCCATGGCACCTCTACCGCTCACGGACGTAGGTCTGCCGCCCCAGCTCGGTGCGTACGCTCCGAGCCGCCGATGACTGGCGGCATGCCGCATCCTGGGGAGTACGGAGCCCTGCATCCACACCTCGCGCTGGTGTGTCGCGCGAGGAGGCTGGTCCTGTCCTGATCAAGGCCAGCGAAGCTCCGCCTCAAACCGCCCAGTACGCGCCGAGACGTACGCAGGGTTACTTTACCAGGCAAGGTCACGTGAGCTGCA
>JAFGRS010000508.1 GCA_016935045.1 Lentisphaeria bacterium
CCGGCCCCACGGCAACCGTGTAGGCGCCGTCCGCCTCCCAGCCGGGGAAGGCAATGCGGTAGACGCTCGCGCTCAACGGCGTGACCGTCACCTCGACCGTCGGCACCGTCGTGCCGTCCGGCCGGACGATGGCGACGTCGGCGGGCGCGAAGGTGGCGGCGGCCAGGGGCTCGCTGAAGGTCAGCTCCATCTCCGAGACGAGACCCAGGACCGTACCCCGCGGCGACGAAGCGACCACGAAGGGCGCCACGGTCTCGGCGGGGGCATTCTGCATGAGCAGGCTTCCCGCCGCCGCATTGGCGGGGCCGCCCGTACCGCCGGCGGCGGTGATCCGGCCCTCGGGCAGGTCCATCAGATCGGTCCAGTACAGGGCGATGCGCCCCCCGCCTCCGGCGCCGGCGCCGCCCTGGCCATTGCCGCCGTCCGCGGTCACCCAGCCCGTGCCGGTCAGGGTCCCGACATCGAGGCGGATCGAGCCGCCGGCGCCGCCGCCGTCGCCGTGGCCCCAGCCCGCGTCGACCCCCGAGACGCCGCCGGCGCAGATCGCTCCGTCGAGGGCAATGGCGCCCGCGCGAAGGCGCAGCACGCCGCCGCCGTCGGTGGAGAGGGAGGTGTTGCCGCAGCCGCCGGCTCCTGGCAGCACGGGGTCGGCGTCGCTGCCGTAGATGGCGTTGGTGACGCCGCCCGAGGCCACGCCGAGGCCGCCGTGGCTGGCCCCGGAGCGCCCCGTGGCGGCGCCGCTGGTGGTGTTGCCGTCGGTGTAGCCTTCAAGGTAGCCCCTGCCGGTGACGTCGATGCGGGAGTCCGCGTCGATGGTCAGGGTCCCCGTGACCGACAGATTCAGCAGGTGGACGGTCGACGCGGTGGTTTCGAGGTGCGAGAGCAGGGCGCCTGCGAGGATGTCCACGTTCCTGGCGTACACCGGGATGCTGGCGTAGGGACAGACGTCCAGCCCCGCGCCGCTCAACACGAGGCGGTCCGCGGCGAAGAGGGCATCCCCCGACACCCCGAGGGGGGTCACATGGGCCACGGCGCGACCCCCGGTGTCGACCCGCAGGGTCCCTTCCCCGGCCCGGTCCTTGAGGTAGACCGTCCCAGGCGCCCCGGCCCCCCAATCCGGCAGGCCTCCCCAGGCATGCACGTTGGCGGGGGCGAAGGCGCTCATGTCGTCGTAATACACCGCCACCCGCCCACCGCCCGCGCCGCCCGAGCCGTAGCTGCCCCCGTTGGCCTCGATGATGCCCGTCCCGGCAAGGGTGCCCAGGTCGAGGCGGATCGAGCCCCCCGCGCCGCCGCCGCTGGCGTGGCCCCAGCCATTGTCGGCACCATCGCCGCCGTTGCAGCGGATGACCCCGGCGATTGCCGCGTGGGCGGCCGCGATGCGGACCACGCCACCGCCTTCGCCGCCCAGGCCGGCGTATTCCGGCGCCCCGGCCCCGGGGAACCGCGGGTCCATCCAGTTGCCGTAGACCTCGTTGGTGGCGCCGCTGTCGGGGTGTCCATAGCCGCCGTGGCTGGCGCCGGAGCGTCCCGTGGCGCCGCCGGTGGCGGTGTTGCCGACGGTGTAGCCCCGGGTGTAGCCCCGGGAGTCGGTGCTGATGGTGGAGTCGGCATCGACGGTCAGGGTGTCGGCGATGGACAATTCGAGCCGGTACTCCCGGGACGGAGACGTCTCGGGGTGAGTGAGATTGGCCCCCGCCAGTACGTCCACGTTGCTGGCCGCGATGGGTAGGTTGTGGTGGGGCGCCGCGATGAGCCCCGTTCCCGTCACCGCCAGCCGGTCGCAGTCCAGGCGGAAATCGTCGGGTGTGCCCAGGGGCGTCCACTCGGCCACCCCGCGCCCGCCCGTGTCGACACGCAGCACCCCTTCCCCGGCCCGGTCCTGGAGGTAGACCGTCCCGGGGGAGCCCGCCGCCCACCCCGCCAGCCCGCCCCAGGCATGGACGTTGGCGGCGTCGAACCCACTCATGTCATCGTACAGGATGGCCACCCGGCCGCCGCCGGCCCCTCCCGCGCCGTAGCTGCCGCCGTTGGCCTCAATGACGCCCGTCCCGGCGAGGGTGCCCAGATCGAGACGGATCGAGCCGCCCGCGCCGCCGCCGCTGGCATGGCCCCAGCCGTTGTCGGCGCCGTCGCCGCCGTTGCAGCGGATGGCGCCGTCGATCTCGGCCCGGGCGGCGCTGATGCGCACCACGCCGCCGCCCTCGCCGCCAAGGCTGGCGTATTCCGCCGCCCCGGCCCCGGGGAACTGCGGGTCGCGCCAGTCGCCGTAGACCTCGTTGGTGGCGCCGCTGTCGGGGTGTCCATAGCCGCCGTGGCTGGCACCGCTGCGCCCCGTGGCTGCGCCGCTGGCGGTGTTGCCGACGGTGCGGTTGCGGGTGTAGCCTCGGGAGTCGGTGTTGATGAACGAAGCCGCGTCCACGGTCAGGGTGTCGGCGATGGTCAGTTCGAGGCGGTAGACGGTGCCCGTGGTGGTCTCTGGATGGGTCAGGTTGGCGCCCTCGAGGACGTCCACGTGGTTGGCCTGCACGGGCAGGCCATGGTGCGGCGCCACGATGAGACCGCTCCCCGAAACCACCAGGCGGTCGGCCTGCAGGGAGGTGTCCGCGGCCAGTCCGAGGGGGGTCCACTCGCCGACCGTCCATCCGCCGCTGTCGATGCGCAGCACCCCCTCGCCTGCCCGGTCCTTGAGGTAGACCGTCCCGGGAGAGCCCGCGGCCCAGCCGGCCAGGCCGCCCCAGGCGCGGATGTTGCCCGGGTCAAAGGCGCGGATGTCATCGTAATAGACCGCGATCCGCCCGCCGCCGCCGCCGCCCGAGCCGTAGTTGCCGCCATTGGCCTCGAGGATGCCGGCCCCGGCCAGGGCGCCCACGTCCAGCCGGATCGAGCCGCCGGCGCCGCCGCCGCTGGCGTGTCCCCAGCCGTTGTCGGCGCCATCCCCACCGTTGGCCCGTAACGCCCCGTCCAGGAGAGCCAGGGTGGTCTCGATGCGGATGACGCCGCCTCCCTTCCCGCCCAGGCTGGAGAATTCCGGCGCCCCGGCGCCGGGGTATTGCGGGTCGCGCCAGTCGCCGTAGACGTCGTTGGTGACGCCGTTGTCGGGGTGTCCGTAGCCGCCGTGACTGGCGCCGCTGCGGCCGGTGGTGCCGCCGCTGGTGGTGTTGCCCACCGTGTAGTTGCGACTGTAGCCGCGGGTGGAGACATCGACGGCGGAGGTCGTATCCACCGAGAACGCGCCCTCGACCCGGAGTTCCAGGCGGTACTCCGTGCCCGGCACGGTGGCGCTGTGGGTCAAGGTGCTGCCGTGCCTGAGATCGAGGTTGGGGAAGAGGTGCGTCCCGTCGACGGTGAGGGTGGCGTTGGAGACGACGATGTGCATGCCGTCGTAGGCGGTGTTGCCCGAGGGGATCTGGGAATCGGCCGCGCAGAGCCGGGCGCGGCAGACGTCGGAGCTTTCGCCGCCGGTGCCGTCGTGGTCCTGATCGAGGAGTCCTCCCCCGGCGGCCTCGATGCTCGGGCCCACCGTAAGGACATACAGAGCCTTGCCCGTGGCGCCGGCGAAGTCCACGAGAAAGGCGACGTCGTTGACGGGGGCAACGGTCCCGGGGGACAACGCGGCGCCACCGTCATCGGTGAGCACGACATCCTCGACCGTGAAGGAGCCGGGCGCCACGGCCTGGCTGAAGACGATCTCGATGCGGTCGAAGGGAGCGTCGGACCCTCCCATGGGCTCGACGCGGCAGATCCAGAAGCCGGCGTGCAGCAGGGGCGAGACGCTGAAGTCTGCCGGATAGGCGTCCTCGCCCTCTTCCCCGGCCGTCCCGTCGCCGTCCGCGTTCATGGGATTGCCGGCCAGGTCGCGGATGCCCGGCCCGATGGAGAGCAGATAGTCGCCTTCGGTCCCCTGGGGCGTGAAGGCGACATCGGCGGCCGTGCACGGATTCGGGGCCGCGTCGAACTCGACGATGAACCCGGGCGCCGTGTAGGTGAGGGGTGCATCATTCCACTGCCCCGCGGTGCCCCAGTAGCAGGCGACCTCTTCGCCCGGGGCCGTATTGTCGGGGTTGCCGGAGGACCAGGCCGTGTAGGCGGGCGGCTCCTCGGTGACCCAGCGCCAGTTGCCGCCCGGCTCGGCGGATCCCGGGGACTGGCGCAGGCCGATCCAGGGCCCGGTGTCCCCGTCCCGCAGGTCCGCATGGAGGTTGATCAGGGCCAGAACGAAGACGTTCTCCGCGCTCGATGCCAACGTGACGAGGTGACCTCCCAGGGCCGTGGACAGGGCCTGTGCCTCGTCCCAACGCACGCCTCCCGGCACCGCCACGGCAAAGTACCAGTGCCCGTTCTCGGACCACTGCCAGAGCCGCTCGAGCCCCACCGCTGCCGACATGCCCTGGACCGCCTCGGGTCCCGCCGCCCCGGGCGGGGTCAGTGCCCCCTGGTCGGGAACCAGGCTGCCGGGGTCCACCAGTTCGCTGAACAGTACTCGCCGATGGTAGACGGGCACGACGGCCGCCGGGGATTCCGGCACCGCCGTCGGCCCCTGCGTGTCCACGACCACCGCCAACGTCGAGGAGACCGGCGGCCCATAGGCCGGGTAGAACCAGGCCGTAACGGTGTGGGACCCATCCGCCAGGGGCGCCCCGGGGACGACCTCGGTGCTGCCGGGACCGGCCACATCCGCCGTCACGTCGGGGGCGCCGTCGCCGTCGCTGTCGACCTCGAGATGCCCGGCCCGGTCCACGCTGACGTCCAGCACCGGCTGCGTGTCGGACGTCAGGTTGTCGGAGTCCGAGACCCCCGTGTCGCTGTCGGCCCGCAGGTCGACGAGGACAACGGGGGTTGGCGCCAGGGGTTCGATCGGGCCGCTGACCCAGTCGTTGCCGCCGAGGAAGGCTGCTCCGGCCAGGTCGAAGAGGCCCGCGGTGCCGTCGAGGGTGAGCTGGAGCCAGTCCGTCGGCAGGGCCTGGTCCAGGTGCAGCGTGGCGGTCTGGGTCGCGGCATCCCAGGCCACCGAGGTGATATGGGCCGAGAGATCGACGTCGTCGCCGTCGCCGAAGGTCGCATTTCCGCCGCCGGCCAGAAGGCGGTAGTTGGCCAACCCGGCGATGGTGCCGGGGTCCATGCCCCCTGCCTCGACGAAGGAGACGCGGAGGGTCCGTGCCGCCAGGGGAGCGCACAGCGCCGACCAGGCGGGGGCCGCGGCCGCCGCGCCGGCGCCGAGGGTCCCCGGGAAGGTCCCTGCCGCGGCGTCCCGGGCGGTCATGCCCGCGCCGTCGTTGAGGGGCCAGTAGCCCGCCAGCCCGTCCTCACCGCCTTCGAGGCGCAGAAAACGGGTGTCCCGGATTTCGGCGGCCGTGCGGACGGTCTGCCACAGGCGAACCTCGGAGAGCGCGCCGCTGAAGAACTCGACCGTCGAGCCGTAGGCGCCGCGGTGCAGGGCCCCGATGGCCAGGGGGATGTTGGTATCCAGGCTGCCCAGGTCCGTGAAGGGGGTCGTGGCGACGAGTTCGCCGTCGATGTAGAGGCGCAGTTCGCCGGCGCCGCGGTCGAGAACGCCGGCCACGTGATGCCAGGCGAAGGGGGAGGGTTCCGGGGCCACGGAGGCCACGGAGGGAGTCCCGACGCCGGTGACGGTGAATTCGAGGGTACGGTTGATGAGGCGCAGTTGGTACCCGGTGCCGGCGGGGGTGCCGGAGGTGGTCATGCCCTTGTTGAGGATCTTCTGTCCGGCGGTGGCCGCCGAGGCCTTGAAGAACCAGGTCTCGACCGTCCAACTGTCGCTCGCGCCCCAGTCCAGCACGTCGCCCATATCGACGAAGTCGTTGCTGCCGTCGAAGCGCAGGGCCGTGCCCACGGACACGGTGGCGGCGCCCGCGGGACCATCGCCCCACAGGGGTGCGGCGTCGGCATTGCCATTGCCGAAGGTGGCGTTGTGATCGCCCCCGGCCGCATCGAGTGCCACCATGCCGGCCCCTTCATCGAGGGGGTAGTACAGCACCAGTCCGGCTTCGGCGCCATCCAGGCCGTTGGCGAACTCGGCGGCGATCTCGGCCGCGGTCCGGGCCGTGCTCCAGACGGCGAAGCGCTGGATACAGCCCCGGAACCAGGCCCCCGAGCCCATGTGGGTGCCGTCCTTCGCCCCGAGCAGGTAATGGGCGCTGTAGCCGCTTTCCCAGGGGGCTTTCCGGTCGCCGTTCACCACCGTCGCCGCCTCGACGCCGTCGAGGTAACCCCGCTGCGTCAGGGCCGCCTTGTCGTAGACCACCGCCACGTGGTGCCATTCCCCGAAGGCGACAGTGCCCACGGAGATGGCCGCCAGTTCCCACACCCGGACCTTGACCTCACCCGTCGAGAGGATCTCCATCAGGGAGGTATGCCAGCCGCCGGAGTTGGCCCAGGGATTGGCGGTCTCGGCCACCAGCACCCCCGCGCCCTCGGCCCGGAACCAGAGCGAGAAGGTCACCGTCTCGTCCGCGAAGGCCGCCTGCAACGCCGGCGTCGGGATGGTGTCGTTGCTGCCGTCGAAGCGCGGCGGCAAGCCCGTTGTCACCGGATTCACTGCCGGGGCGCTGGTGTCGATGACGAAGCCGAGTTCGGCGCCCACGGCCGAGCCGACGGCGGGGGTGAAGATGACGGTGGCGGTGTAGGGGCCGTCGGGCAGGTCCGCGGCGGGCAGAAAGGCGTAGAGACCCGCGGCGGGGACGTCCCGCGTCTCGTCCGCCGTTCCGTCGCCCTCGAAGTCCACAGCCAGGGTCCCGGCCCGGTTGACGTCGACCAGGAATTCGGGCCGCGTCACCGCGGTGATGGCATCATCGTCGTGGGCCCCCGAGTCCGAGGCGGCCGCCAGGCGCATGGCCACGGTGCTGACCTCGCCCTGCAGGGCCAGGGGAGCGCTGCGGTACCCCTCACCGTACCCCAGGGCATTGCCGGCCGCGTCGACCACCGTGGCCGCCGCTTCGAGCCGGTAGACATCCTGGGGTGCGGCGGCGGCGAAGTCGAAGGACACCAGGCCGGTGGCGGAATCGACGCTCGCGGCCTCGATCTGGGCCGTGATGTCGACCTCGTTGCCGTCGCCGAAGGTGGCGTCGCCGCCGCTGCCGGTGAGGGTGAAGACCCCCGGCTGGGTCCACTGCTCCATGTCCATGCCGCCGGTGTCCGCGGTCTCGGCGAAGAGCCGCGTGATGCGGGGCGGGACGCGGATGTCTTCCCAGGCTGGGCTCGCATCGGCATTGCCCCCGCCCAGTGTCCCGGTGTTGCCGTTGGCGGTGCGGTCGGCGGCGGTGGCGCCTTCGCCCTCGTCGAGGGGCCAGTATCCGGCCAGGCCGGGCTCGTTCCCCACCAGGCGCAGGGCCATGGCCCGGGCGATCTGCCAGGGGTCGCGGGCGACGTTCCAGACGCGCACATCGCTGATGCGGCCGGCGAAGTGGACGTGGTTGTTGTCGTCGCCGCTGATGCGCAGGGAGGAGGCCGAGTTGGCCACGGTCACGGGCCCGATGGTCTTACGCCCCGCCTCGATGCCGTCGCGGTAGAGCACCAGGTCCTGGTGGTCGTAGGTCGCCGCGACGTGGGTCCAGTGTCCGGCCAAGTCCAGGCCGCCGACCGTCAGCCAATGGGACGGCCAGCCCTGGCCGGCGCCATTGAATTGGACCGTCAGCGAGTCGCCCCCGGCGCCGGTTGTGGCAAGGAACTGGTAGCCGTTGTTGCCGCCGGCGCCGCCCACCTTCGAGAGGATGCCGCGGTCCGAGCCGGCGATGGCGGTCGGGAAGATCCATGCTTCGAGGGTGAAGGCCGTCGTCACGTCTAGGGCATCGTCGTCCGGGATCGAAACGAAATCGTTGCTGCCGTCGAAGAGCAGGACGCCCGCGTCGACCGCGGCACCGAAGGGGACGACCGCCGGGACGCGGAGCGGGACACGCGCGGCGTCGCCGCCCCCCAGCACGCCCGGGTTGCCGGTTGGGGAGTGATCGAGGGCGGCGGTCCCCACGGTCTCGTCGAGGGGCCAGTAGCCCACCAGCCCCGGCTCGGTCCCGGTCAGGCGCCGGGCCATGTCGGCGCGCAATTGGGCCTCCGTCCGGGCGACGTTCCAGACCCTCACCTCGGCCAGGTCGCCGCGGTAGACCTGGCTGCCGTCTCCATCGGCCCCGATGTAGCCCTTGGCGGCGGTGCTCAGGGCCAGCACCTCCGTCTTGCTGCCGACGTATTGCCCGTCGATGTAGGTGCGCACCTCGCCGTGGTCGTACACCCCCGCCGCATGGTGCCACTGGCCGTCGGCCACCCCTGTCCCGAAGCCGACGCTGTCGTTGCCCGAGTTCCCATCGAAGAGGAAGAGGAGGTCGCCGGCGGTGCTGAAGCGGTTGATGTATAAGCCGTTGGCGAGCCCCGCCAGGGTGCCGAAGAGCATGTGCCGGGAGGTGGTCGTCGTGCGGAACCAGACTTCGGTGGTGGCCTCATCGGCGAAGGCAGCAGCGGTAACGAGGGGCACCGAGACCCGGTCGTTGCTGCCATCGAAGCGGGGCGCCATGGCGTTGCCCACGCGGCCCAGCGCCGGCGCGGTCCGGTCGACGGTGAAGGCCGCGACGTGGTGGTCCCCCTCCTCGGCCGTGCCGTCGCCGTTGCCGTCCAGGGGATCGCCGCCGACGCCGGTGATGCCGCCAGTCCCGGACAGCACGGTGAGCTGATACACGCGGTCGGGCAACCGCCCGTCGGGCATGGCGGCCGAGTAGACCACTCCGGACTGCTCGTGGTTATAGAACCCGGCCCGCCCCGGCGGCAGTGGGTCGGGATCCACCACCGAGGTCTGCCAGATCACGGTGCCGTCGGAGGCGCGGGTGATGGTCAGATCGATGGCCCCGCCCGCCCCCAGGGTCAGGTCGAGACGGTACTCGACGTCGTTGACGTATCCCGTGCCGGCGCCGAGCAGGCTGTCCAGGACGGCCAGCGGCCCGCAGGCCTCGCCGTCCCACATCAGGTTGTGCATCTCTCCGGCCGTGTAGGCGGCCGATCCCTCCATGCGGATCAGCTTCAGCCCCAGCTCGGCCTCGCCCTGTGCCACCTGCTTCCAGGTGATGACGTAGCCCTTGTCCGGGCTGCCCGTGTCCGGGTCCACGGTCAGGCTGAAGAACCAGCCCACGAAATCGTCGTCCCCGCCGCTCTTCTTCAGGGTCATGCGGAACGTGTTCTGGCGCACGGGAAAGGGGCTGGCGAAGAAGGTCGGCGGCAGGCCGTTGCCGTTGCCGGTGACGGTCAGCGCGCCGCCGGCCAGGGACCATCCGCCCTGGTCCGGCGTGGCGTAGTCGTACAACCGCCAGTCGCCCAGATGGCAGGCCAGGGGGGCATCCCAGGCAAGGGTCACCCCGGTGCCGCCGTCCGTGTAGGCCGGCAGCACGGGCAGCACCCGGTCGTCCGCGGTCCCCGGGACCCTGTCCAGCCCGGCGTCCCGCAGCTCGTAGCTGGCGGGGTCCCGGGCGCGTTCCCCGTCCAGGGGCGCCGAGAAGCTCAGCTCGATGGCCTGGACGGCGCTGTTCACCGCTCCGGAAGGCGTGACCCCGGTCACGACGAGGACCTGAGCCGACGCGGCCCAGGCCGAAATCAGAGATCCCGCAAGGACTCCCGCGATGCCCTTCCCCCGGGACGAGCCGCAGACACGGGTGCGAACCGGACGCATAGCCTGACCCTCCAGCAAACAACACCCCCCCGGAAAGACGCTGCAACGTCCGGCACACACGAGACTCTCCCCCGTGTCAGCACCGTAGGCATCCCGTGCGGGGAGTCTTCCTCCCCCAGCCATGCAACGTACAGTTTCCGGCAGAACCGGCCACAAAGTCGGAAAACCCCACAACCAAGACTAAAGGTACGCGCGCGGACACCGGGAATCAAGGCAATGCCGACACGAGCCAGGGCTGTTCCAAGATCCGCTGCAGCGGTTCCCGCCGCCACTCTGTCTCCCTATCCTTGCCGCCCGGGGACCGTGCGGCGTACAGGGGACGGGGGATGCCGCCCTACGCCGGCTCATCCCTGTCCGGGTCGGCGGGCAAGGCGCCGTTCGCCTCGGCCGGAGGGTTGACCAGATACCAGCAGGCCCTGGCGATGCTGAGGAACGGTCGTGCGGGCTGGAACAGGCCGCGCAGTTCCTCGCGCAGGGCCATGCCTGCCTCCGGCAATGCGGCGCAACGCCACCCCACCAGAACGATGAGGACGGCATATCCCACGCATGCCGCCCGGGCGCCGCCATCCCCGCCCTTCTGGATCACCTGGCCGAGGACGATGTGGGAGGTACCGGCCGCGATCGAGGTCAAGCTCTGCCAGACGGCACTGTAGGCGGCCCGTACGCGCGGCCGCATCCGCTGCAGCATACCGCGGTTGCTGCCGACGAAGAAGCCGCAGTAGCCCACGGCGCAGACCGCGAACAGCACCATTGCCCCTGCCTGGGGATGGGTCCCGGACCGGAGCAGCCCGAAGCCGCCCAGCCCGATCGCCAGGGCCAGTCCCGCAAGCCCCTGCACGGGGCCGGTGCCATGGCGGTCCGCCAGGCGGCCCCACCAGGGCCCGGCCGTCATGGCCGCCGCGGCCCCGACGGCCGTGGTGAGCATGATCATGGCAGGGGCGATGCCGAGGCTGTCCCGCATGGCCAGGGTGAGCAACGTGCTGTGCCCCGCGGTCACGAATGTCCCCAGGCTGGTCCAGCCGACGTAGCGCAGGAACGGCCGGTCGCGGAGAACGAGACGGACGTTTCGCCCCCGGGGAACGCCCACGGAACAGCGCGCCGGGCCGCCGCCGGGGATGCGCAGGATCAACAGCACGCTGGCAAAACCGGCCGCGATGCCGACAGCCGAGGTGATGCCGAACTTCCACGCCTCGGGGCGACTCCCGAGCAGCGAAAAGGTCCCCACACCCACCACCACATTCACGACTTGAACCAGGATCATCTCCAGACTGAAATACCGCCCCCGCTCGCTCCCCGGGATGATCTCGTGCAGCCAGGGAAACCAACCCACGCACGCCAGGGCCCGAATGGTGCAGAAACTCAACACCCCCGCAAACAACGCCAGACCCGCCCCGCGAGGCCCCCACACCGCCGCAATCCACGGCGTCAGCATCAGCGGCGCGGCGGCGGCGTAGCGCAACAGCCAGCCGATCACCATCAACCGCCGTGGCCCGACCCGCTCACTGAGGGGACCCGCGATCAGGGTCAACACCATCGAAAAGGGGGTGAGCGACATCAGCACACCCACCGCCACCGGCGGCAAATCCAGAGCCCGGGCATGCAGAATCAGCACCGACCCCACCAGGGCCTGCCACGAGAACGTGTTCAGGAAGGAAAAACCCAGGAAACGGCGCGGACCGGGACCCAATAGGGCCAGCGACTCGCGCGTCTTCCTCCATGGATTCGACGGTTTCACAGGTGGCGTGGTTCGGTTCGAGCCCCGGGGACCCCGGAAATCGGGAAGTGTACTGCCCCGGGCAGGGAATACAATCCCCCGGAAGCCTGCGGGGAACGCCCGGAGGAAATGCGCTGGAGCCCGCCGTCCTCGGCGGTATGCCGAACCGACGCAGGTACGGCGGGGGACGACCGCTGCCGGCGGGAACGCTGCGGGAGTGATCGTTGATCTTCAGTGGTGTTGTGCCGGCGTGACGTTGGGCAGGAGTCCGGAGAGCGGCTCCGCGGAGCGTAGCCCTCGAGTAGGCCGCACGGTCCCCGGGCGGCAAGGATAGGGAGACCGAGTGGCGGTCGGGGACCGCCCGCCGTACTGGGGAGGCACGGCTCGGCGGGAGCCTCGCCCTCGAGTAGGCCGCACGGTCCCCGGGCGGCACGCCGGGGGTTCAGGGCTGTATCGAGGTCGTGGAGGATTGCCGTCATGTTGCCGTTTCTGGCCCCCCTGCTCGAGGGGTTTTGGGGTCCGTTCCGTCTGTTCGGGTCGCACCTGGTGCTGATCGGTCTGGGGGTGACGGTTTCCTCCCTTGCCGTGTGGTGGGTCCTGCCGCGGGTCTGGATGCGACTGCCGCGGGACCAGGGGAAGCCCTTCGTGAAGGAGGGCGAAGAGGCCAAGGGCAAACCGACGGGAGCGGGCATCGTCCTCATCGCTGTCCTGACGCCCGTGCTGGCGCTGGTGCTGCCGCCTTCCCCGCAGTTCTGGGAACTGACGGGCTGTCTCATCCTGGCCATGCTGACCGGCTACCTGGATGACTGCCGGGAGAAACCCTGGGGACCCGCCCTCAAGGGGACCCTCGATCTCGGCGTGGCGCTGCTGGCAAGCTGGGCACTGTGCCAGGGGAAAGACATGACCGTCTGGTGGCCCCTGTTCAAGGGCGCCCGGGCGGACGGCAGCTTCGTGCTTCCCGTGGCTCTCTACCTTCCCATGGCCACGGTGGTGCTGTGGTGGACGATCAACGCCACGAACTGCACCGACGGCGTGGACGGCCTTGCCGGCTCCCTGACTCTCCTGTCCCTGTTCTACCTGGGCGGCTTTCTCTATGGCATCGTCGGGCACGTCACCGTGGCCAAGTACATGATCCTCCCCCACAACCCCGAGGGTGCCCGTTGGGCGGTGCTGATCCTCACGGCGGCCGGCGCGCTGGCAGGGTACCTGTGGCACAATGCCAAACCCAGTGCCGTGCTCATGGGGGACGCCGGCTCCCGCTTCCTGGGGCTGCTGTTGGGGATCGCGGTTCTTGCCGTGGGCAATCCCGCGGCGGTTCTCGTGGTGGCGCCCGTGGTCCTCGTCAACGGCGGCAGCGGCCTGGTGAAGATCCTCCTCCTGAAGGGGTTCGGACGCCTCGGGTTCGACGTGCGGCCGCCCGCCCGGAACCTCCTCAACGCCCATCCGTCCCGCGCGGCCAGCGAGGAGGAGGAAGCGCGGCAACACGCCTTCATCCGCCTGCTCCACCGCTACCGTTTCCCCCTGCACGATCACTGCCGCAAGAACCTGGGTTGGTCCGATCCCCAGGTCCTGGTCCGCTTCGTCCTGCTCCAGGCCCTGCTCATTCCCCTCCTGCTGGGCCTTCTGGTCAAGGTGCGCTGAGCGAGACCGCGGCGCCGCCCGGACCTCATTCGTGGCGCAGGGCGTCGATGGGGTTCAGGCGCGCGGCGCGGACGGCGGGGTAGAGCCCGAAGACGATCCCGGTCATGACGGAGATGCCGAAGGCAAGGACAAGGAAGGCAGTCCGGACAATGGTCCTGAGCCCGGCGGCATGGCTGACCACCGCCGGGATGGCGATCCCCAGGCCCACCCCGAGAAGACCCCCGACCACGGACAGGAGCACCGCTTCGGCCAGGAACTGCAGCACAATGTCCGGACGGGTCGCGCCGAGGGCGCGGCGGACGCCGATCTCCCGGGTCCGCTCGGTGACGTTGGCCAGCATGATGTTCATGATGCCGATGCCCCCCACCAGCAGGCTGATGGCGGCAATGCTCCCGAGCACAATGTTGAAGATCCGCTTGGTGGCCTCGGCCTGCTCCAGGAGCCTGAGGGGCACCACAATCTCGAAGTCCTTCTTCCTGTGGAAATGTTCGAGGAGGCCCCGCACGGCTTCGGCGACGGGGAGTACGGCCTCGTTGGACTCCGTGGTCAGGGTCAGTTCGTGCAGTTCGACCTGTTCCATCTGGAACGAACCCGTGCCGCGCTTGACCAGAATCTTGCCGAAGCGTTTCACGGCCGCGGAGACGGGGATATAGGCCACGTGCACATCCTCCCGGGGGGCATTTGCTCCCCCCTGGCGCGGTCCCGACGCCGCGCGGGTCACGCCGACGACGGTGAAGGCCTGGGAGCCGATCTGGACCGTCTGACCGATGGGATAGACCAGGGGGAAGAGTTCGCGCACGGCACTGTTCCCCAGGACCACCACGTTGGCCACGTCCGTGACATCCTCCGGGCACAGGAAGCGGCCCACTTCGAGGGCCGCGGCGGAGCGGTCGAGATGCCAGGGAACGGTCCCCACGATGCGCGCCTGAAGCTGTGTCTGGCCGCGGCGCAGACTCTCGGAGAGGATGCGTGCCGGCACCTGGACGATCACCCGCGGGAACAACACCTGGATGCGCAGGGCATCGTCGTAGGTCAGGCCGTAGACGCTGAGGTGTTGGTTGGCGTCCTTGCTGGTGGTGGGTTCGTCGGGCTTGCGGGAGCGCACGATGATGTTGGTGCTGCCCATGGCCCGGATCTGTTCCCGCGCCTCGAAGCTGGCGCCCTCGCCGATGGCGAGCATGGCGATGACGCTGCTGACCCCGAAGATGATGCCCAGGGCCGTGAGGAAGCTGCGCAGCTTGTGTCCCACCAGGCTGCGCAGTCCCAGCTTCACCATGCGGCTGATCTTGAGCAGGCTTACGGTCATGGGTGCGGTCCCGGGCGGGGTTCATCCCGGTCCACGAGTCCGTCGGCCAGGTGAATGACGCGACGGGCGTGGGCGGCCACGGCGTCCTCGTGGGTGACAAGGATGATGGTGCGTCCCTGTTCGACCAGGCCGTCGAGGGTGGTCATGATCTCGGCGCCGGTCTTCGAGTCCAGGTTGCCGGTGGGTTCGTCGGCGAGGATGACGCTGGGGTCGTTGGCCAGGGCCCGGGCAATGGCGACGCGCTGCATCTGCCCGCCGGAGAGCTCGGAGGGACGGTGCCGGACGCGGTGTTCGAGCCCCACCATGGCGGCCAGCGCCAGGGCCCGCTCGCGGCACTCCCTGCGCCCGCGCCCCTGGTAGAAGAGCGGCACCTCGATGTTCTCCAGGACGCTGATCTGGGCAATCAGGTTGAAGGACTGGAAGACGAAACCGAAACGGCTTCGGCGCAGGGCGCTGAGCTGGCGGTCCGTCATTCCCGCCACATCGGTGCCCTCCAGCAGGTAATGCCCCGAGGTGGGCGTGTCGAGACAGCCGAGAAGATTCAGCAGGGTCGACTTGCCCGAGCCGCTGCTGCCCATGATGGCCACGTACTCCCCGGCCAGGAACAACAACGAAACCCCCCGCAGGGCGGCAACACTGCCGCCACCCATGGGATACACCTTCGTGATCCCCTCCAGGCGGATCACCTCGCGGGCTGGGGACGAGACGTTCACGGCGATTCCTCGTGGGTCTCGGCCGCCCGGGACGGCGGCGTCAGACGGATCGCCTCACCCTCGGAAAGACCTTCCGCAACCGCCACAAACACCTGGTTGCGCTTGCCCACCGTGACCGGCACGGCCGTGCCGTCGTTCCGGTAGACCGTGTGCCGGCCCTTCTCGTCGGTGGCCACCGACTGGATGGGGACGTGCAGCACGTTCTCGAGCCGTTCGGCGAGGATTTCGACGGTGGCGGTGATGCCGGGGCGCAGGGCGGTGTCCTCCTCGGCGATGCGGATATTGACCTCGAATTCCTTGAGTTCCGGGTTGAGCCAGCGGCTCTGTCCGCTGGGCATGACGGCCTTCTTGGTGACTTCGCCGGTGAACGCTCTGCCGGGCAGTGCCTCGACGGAGACCGTTGCCTTCTGGCCCACGCTGACCGCATCGATCTGAGCTTCGTGGATCTTGACGACCACCATCATGTGGCTGAGGTCGGGTAGCTTGAAGATCGTCTGCCGCGGCCGAATCTCGCTGCCTTCGCGCAGAGGACCCGTGTTCTGCCAGGGGGGAGAGGCCGGATACACCACCAGGCCGGGCTGCCGGGCCTGGATGGTGCACTTCCCGATGTTGTCCTTCAGCTGGCTCAGACGCTGCTTGCTGCGGTCGAACTCACTCTCGCGGGACCTGAGCTTGGCCTCGGCCTGGGCCAGGCGCGAGCGCGCGACGGCCTGTTCCCGGGCCAGCTTCTCCTGAGCTTCGAGGAGCGTGGCCCAGGTCTTCTGGAAATCCTTCACAAAGTCGTAGCGCCGGAAGATCTCGAGCTTGGCTTCGGCGCTCTGGAGGCCGTTCTCCTGGGTCCGCAGGTCCAGTTCGTCGGTTTCCAGCTCGTTCTTGCTGACGAACTGGCGCTCGTAGAGCTTGCGCGTGTAGTCCACTTTCTCCCGAGCCCGGTTGACCTTGATGCGGGCGATCTCGATCTCGTTGCCGTAGTTGCGCAGGTCCTGGCGGCTCTGGCCGCCCAGGTCGGCATGGTCGAGGAGTTGGCCGATGTTCTCGGGGGAGTGGTCGATGACCTCGCCGGCGAGGGTGTCCCCGACGAGCTTGCGCAGGTCGTTGCGGGCATAGGTCACGTTGAGTTCCGCGGCCCGGATGCTGCTTTCGTTCTCGCTCTTCTGGATGGCGAGCCCCTCGCTGGCTTCGGTGAGGGAGGCCCGGGCGCTCTCCAGTTCGCTCTCCCGTTGGTAGAGCTGTTCTTCGAGGTTGGTGGAGTCGAGTTTCACCAGGATGCGGCCCTTCTCCACGTCCTCCGGCGTGATCAGGGTCCCTTCCTCGACGATCTCGAGGATCTTCAGGTTCTGGTCCACTTCGCTGTTGATGTCGATGGAGTCGGCTGCTTCGAGGCTGCCGCTGGCGACCACGGTGACGTCCAGCGTACCCCGCTTCACCTGGAAGGTCTCCTCGGGGGCCTCGGCAACGCGGGGCCCGCAGGCACAGAGCAGAGCAGGCAGGACAACGGCGGCGCACAGGGCCGTCCGTGCCCCCCGCTTCTCGGGGTTCGAGGTCGGGAGGTGGCTCATGGTTTCTCCCCGCTGCCGCCGGGGGCGCCCGCGGCCAATGCCGGCGCCCAGAGGGTCTCCGGTTCGGGATCGAGCTGCTCGAGCTGGAAGAGCAGCCTCAGCCAGTCCATGCGATGCTGGACGAGGGCAACCGTAACGGCATTGCGCGCCACGATCAGGGCATCCCGGGAATCGAGCACCTCCCGGATGTTGACCCGTCCCGCCTGGAAAAGCAACTCCGTGCTCTCGATACGCTTCTCGGCCAGGGCGGCGCCGAGATTCTGGATGCGGAAGTTCTGCTCGGCGGACTCGAGGCTGCGCCAGACGGCGCGCAGATCGGTGATGATGCGGTCGCGCTGCTCGGTCAACTCCCTCTCCTGCCGCGCCTCGGCCATCAGGGCCCGGCGGTAGCGGATCAACTCGTCGGTGCGGTCCAGGGGCAGTTCGAGGTCGACTCCGGCCGAGAGCGCACCGTCGTCCAGGGCCAGGGTGCGCAGGTGGTCATCGCTGGGGCCGGCCGCGTGGGCGCCGAGCGCCAGGTCCAGCCGGGCCCGGAGCGCGTCCCCGGCGATGTGGGTCTGGCGCCTGGCGTCTTCGAGACGGTCCCGGACGGTGGCGAGATCGAGGCGGTGTTCGAGGGCGTATTCCGTGGCCGCGGCGAAGGTCGTGGCCGGTTTGGGCAGGGGCGGCGAGGCCAGGAGTTCGAGGTCGCGGCGGTCCAGTTCGACGGCTGTGTGCAGGGGCAGGCCGAGGGCATTCTTGAGGCTGTCGAGACGCGTCTGCAGTTGCTCCTCCCGCAGCACCAGGCTGCTCCGCGCGTCGAGTTCGCGCTGGCGGGCCTGGTCCACCTGGAAGATGGGGACGCGACCCGACTCCGCCATGGCCTCGGAACGCTCCCGCGAAGCCGTCAGGTTCTCGAGGTTCTGCCGCGCGATCTCGAGGCCGTCCATGGCCCCGAGCACGCCGTAGTAGCGGTCACAGATGGTGATCACCAGCTGCTTGCGGGCCCGGGCATAGGTCCGCAGAGCGTAGACCAGGTTGCGTTCCGACTGGGTCAGCGGCTCACGAATGGTCACGGCGTCGGCGCCCGCCAGGAGGGGCTGGGTCAGGGTCACGGCCGCCAGGGTGCCCAGGCTGACCGAACGGTCGCCGCTCAGGTAGCGCAGGGACTGGAATGCCAGAGAGGCCGTCAGCCGGGCCCCGGAGAGAAACCGCCTGCCGAGGCCCAGGGACGCGTCCGTGCTCCAGTGCGTCTCGGGCACCCCGAAGTCCCTGCCCACCAGGGTCCCGAAGGCATTTGCCGGCAGCCAGTCCCAGTCGTGCTCGGTCTGCACCCGCGCCAGGGCCGTGTCATAGAGCGTCTCCCTGGCGGTCTGATACTCCCGGCTGTGACGCGCCCCGAGGTGCAGAGCCCGGCGCAGGTCGAGGTGGAGAGATCCCTCCGCCTCGGCATAGGGCCGGTAAGCACCCACGTCGAAGTCCTCGGCGCGGGCCCCGGGGAAGGCGAGCCGCTGGGCCCAGTCGAGGGACCGGTCGGCACGACCCTCGACCCGCCGCAGACGGGCCGCCGTGCCGCAGCCTGCCAGCCATGGAACCACGGCCAACAGCACGGCCAGAAGCCTCGCCCGGGGACGGTAGCCTCTATCTCTCACGCGTTCCGACATCTCTCGCTCGCATCCACGCTTGCGTAATCCCTCCGTCACGCGGGGAAGGGGTGTAAAGACACGGCGGAAACCGTCGACTCCAGCGCGTGCCCTGAGCCTGACGCCATGGCGCTGGAGCCGGTCGTCCTCGACCGTACCCCACGTGACGGAGGCCTTACTCTGTAATGCCTCAGTCAAACCCGCGAATGCCCGCGCGGCCGCGAGCGTTCCATGCCCCCTGGAGCGCGAGCGTACCGCGAGCATCCC
>JAFGRS010000509.1 GCA_016935045.1 Lentisphaeria bacterium
ACGCAAGCTACGCCAAGGCCCGTTTCCTCGATCCCGCAGCGCTCCGGCGCGGGGAGGAATGGCGGCTCGGGTGCCCGCCCTGGGACACGATCCCGGGCTCCCTGCGCTCGAGCTTCGCCGGCCGCGAACTCCTGCACGCGACGCGGCCGGGCGCGGCGCTCTCCTTCGCCTTCGACGGCAACGCCGCCGCCCTCTACGTCCTCGCGGGACCCGATGCGGGGGCCGTCGACGTGACGGTGGACCAAGGCGGTCCCGTCCGGATCGAGCTCTACCACCCCTTCAGCGCCAACCTGCACTATCCCCGCACGGTCATCCTCGCCGACGGACTGGATGAGGGGCAGCACCATGTCTCCCTGACCACTGCCCCCGCCGCGGATCGACCCGACGGGGGAACCGCTGTCCGCGTCCTGGGCATCGGGGTGAACGGGAGGTGAATGGACGGGATGGACGAGATGGACGAGATGGACGCGGTGGACAGAAGGAACGGGAAGGGCCGCCCATCCCCGCGAACCGCGGAGGACCGCGGGCTCCAGAAAGCGCCTCGGGAACCCTGGAGCCCGCGATGCCCGGCCCCCCCAGGCCGGGTTCGCGGTATTCTGCCCGTGAGGACCGCGGGCGCCACAAAGCGCGCCGGAGAGCCTGGAGCCCGCGATGCCCGGCCCCCCCCAGGCCGGGTTCGCGGTATCCCCCCGAATCCCCACACGGGGAAGGTCCTCCGCAACCCGCGCTTACTCCCCGCCATCGGCGGTGCGGTCGAACTCGGCCAACGCACTCTGCACGAAGGCCCGGACCAGGGCCGCGTCCTTGCGGCCGTCGGGGCCTTCGACCCCGGTATGCGCATCCACCCCGGCGGGCCGCACGGCGCGGATGGCCGCGGCCACGTTGGCGGGGGTCAGTCCCCCCGCGAGGATCACCGGCCGCGGCGAACACTCCACGATCCGCCGGCTCACGGCCCAATCATGGGTCATTCCCGTGGCCCCCGTGGCCCCGGTCGCCGGGTCGTAGGTGTCGGTGATGAAGGCGTCCACCACGGGGGCGAACCGCGCCACCTCGGCATCGAGGTGCTCGGGGCTGTCCTTCCCCACGATCAGGCTCTTGATCAGGACCGCGTCGGGCAGGATGGCGCGCAGCCGCCGCATCTCCTCGGGGGGCGTCTCCCCGTGCATCTGGATGTGCCGGACGTTGAGACGCAGGGCCAACCCGCGGATCGCGTCCGCCGAGGCCAGGTACGTGATCAGGACAAAGGTCACGGGCAGCATCGATCCGAAGGCCGCGACAATGGCGGCCGCCTCCGCATCCGTCACGTCCTCGCGGTGTACCGCCAGACAGAGCGGAATGCCGATCCACTCGACACCCTCCCGCGCCAGCAGCAACGCCTCGGACGCATCGTGAACCCCGGCAATCTGTACCCGCGCAATCCGTGCACCCACCATACCGCCGCACACCTCGTACACAGCTCCGGGCAGACCCCCGTAACCCCGCCCTGGAGATCGTGATCGTCCTGTACTTGCCTGGACCGCCCGCGGCCTTGCGAGCACGGGTTTCGCAACCCTACGCCCCGTCGTTCGCGATCATCCAGTCGGCGAGCCAACGGGCGTAGTCCAGCTTGGCCAGGCGCACCGGCGGAGGACAGCGGTTCTCCCCTGGCACCTCGAAGTTGAAGAGCCCCTCGTAGCCCACCTCGCGCAGGGCCCGAACCACCGGACTCCAGCGCACCACTCCCCGCCCATAGGGCAGCATGTGGTCGTCGCTCTGACCCAGGTTGTCGGCGATGTGGAGGGCTTCGAGGCGCCGGCCCGCGCCGCGTACGAAGGCCTCGCAGTCCACGCCGCCGATCTGGGCATGCCCCGTATCGAGACAGATCGCCACATTGGGCATCCCGATGGCGGCCAGCAGCCGGTCGAAATCACCGCTGTCGTGGGCCCCGCTGTTGGCCCCGGCCATGTTCTCCACGCAGATCCGGGTCACGCTCCCCCGCGCGTACTCCGCAATGCGCGCGAGCGCCCGGCAACGGCGCTCGAAGATCGCTTCGGGGTCCCAACCGGCCTTCGCCAGGGCCCACCCGCCAAGATGCAGCACGCCGGCGCGGATTCCCAGCCCGTCGAAGAGGTCTACCCAGCGCTTCATCGCCTCGAAGGCCGCATCGAAGGCCGCATCGTCGGCCGGCGCGATGTCGGCGGACTGCCGTCCCTCCCGGTCCTCGGGGCGCACGCCGCGGGTGGCCAGATAGAAGTGCCCCTGCGGAAACGAGAGGCCGTGTTGGGCGGCGTAGATCCGGAACTCGGCCCCGGCGCGCGCGGGGTCCCCGAGTTTGAGCAGGTCATGACCGTGTTCGTCGCTGAGTTCACAGGTTCGCCAGCCGTGCTCGGCGAATACACGCGCCATGTCGTGCGGCAGCCATTCCACGAGGTAACTCGTCCACATCGAAGGTTGCATCATCGCGGTGTTCCTCCGGACACACCCGGTACCGTTCGCCGTCGCCGGGGACGACGGTGCCTGACCATCCTGCCTCTTCCTGGGCCGTTCCGTTCCGGGCGACCAGGGGAAGGGATGCGCCCGGACGCACGCTTGTTCACTGCCCGGGAGCGGCCCGGGTCGGGGTCACTTCCGCGGCCGCACGAGCCAGGGCCCCGATGCGGTCCGCCAGGTCGGCTGTCAGGGACAGCATTTCTTCGGCGCGCGCCAGATGGTTGACCATCAGGACACGCTCGACGAGGGTGCACAGTTCCCGGGCCCGGGTCCTGTGCCGGTCCACGTACCGCCAGGCTGCCCCCTCGCCGGTGGCCATGCCATCCAGGCGCACGCGCAGCGCCGCCAAATGCTGCCGGCAGGCGGCGCTCCGGGCGGCTTCCGGCCCGCCTGCCTGCTGCCGCGACGCCGCCAGCCGCAGCACGCCATCGGCGACTGCCTCGGCCTGGGGAGTCGTCATCAGGGTCCCCCAGACGTAGATCACCTGCCCGCCGCCCGGATGGCGCACCCGTGCCGAAGCCGCGCCGTAGGCAACCCCCGATTCCCCGACGGCATCCATGGCCGGCTCCAGGTCCCATCCGGCCAGGCCATGGGACACGGATACGGGACGGAACCTCAGGTCCCCGGAGGCGGGGAACGGGAACTCGCCCGGCAGCGCAAACAGCCCCCGTCCCGCCTCCGTGAGCAGCAGGCGGATCCCCTCGTCGGGGGCCTCGAACTGCTTCGTCCCCTGCCCCGAGACGTTGAGACCCAGGAAACGGTTGAAATTGCCCACCGCCGTCTGCCCGAACGCCTTCATGCTCCGGCTGAGAGCGTCGTCCTCCGCTCCGGCGAAGGCCGGCAGACGTCCCTCGCTCGGGACCCAGGCGCCCCCCCGCCAGTCCACCGGACGGTAGAAGGGCCAGCACATGCCCGCCACCAGGAGGACTCCTCCCTCCTCGACGTAGCGCAACAGCGCCCGTGCCCCGTCCCCCGACTGGGAAACCGTGAAGCAGTACCGTTCGGCACCGGTGTAGACGGCCAGGGGGTAACGTGCGGCGCTGAACGCGAGGGGGTCGACGAAGCTCTCCGGGGGCACCTCCTCGGGGGGGATCCCCAGTTCCTGGCCAAGGCGCCGGAACAGGCTCAGCGTGGGCTCGTAGTCCTGGGGCGGGATCAGCGCGACGCGCAGGGGTTCCGCGGCCAGGGGGAGGGTCCCCAGCAGGGCCACCAGGAGCGCGAGGTGTCGTGGGCGCAGGTTCATCGGCAGTCTCCCCGGATTTCGCTGAGCCACTCGGGTTGGCGCACCTCGAACATGTAGAGGGGCGCCGTGGGCACGATGGTCTGCACCCCGCCGCACGCAGCCCAGTCACCGGCCGCCGGCTGCCAGTTCCGCCGCAGCCGCTCGGGGGTGAGGTTCACCAGGGCCTGTTCCCGGGCGGCCCGGTAGGAACCGTTGGGGATGGCGTACAGATCGATGACGAGGGTGAATGCCCCCGCGCGCCCGCGCAGCTCCCGCGGCCCACGGAACTGGATCTGCAATTCGTCGTCCCGCGGCCCCGGACCGGCCTGCGGCAGATCGGCCCCGGGGAAGAAGCCGTAGCGGAAACGGCGCGGCGTGTTCTCCCCCGCACCGTCCTCGACGCGAACCGTGACGGCCAGGGCCGGAAGACCGGCATCCGGGGTGCCGCGGAAGAGGTGGTACCACCCCCGCGAAACCCAGGTCTCGAGCCAACCCCGCGAGGGCTGACCGTCCGCCTGGAAACCGACGCCGAGGGGCAGCACCTGGTCGAACACATCCGCCCGGAACCGCAGCACGGCCGCGGCGAACTCGGCGCATTCGAGGCGCCCGGAGGGTACGATGCGGCGTTCCAGGCGGAGGTGCCCGGAGGTGCCTCCGCCCTGCCAGCGGTCCTCGATGGTCAGGGCCCCGCCGAGACCCGCGAAGGAACGTCCCGTCCGGAGCGTGCCCCGCAGACTCCCGTCCCGGGCGACCTCCAGTTCCGCCGGGGCAAGGTACGAGGCCTCGCCCCCGGGCGCCCGCAACAGCACGGGACAGAAGGGGCCGGGAAAGGCACTCAACTCCCGCGATCCCTCCTGCAGACTCACCAACCCGCCCCCGCCACGGTCAAAGACCGCCGTCAAACCACCCTCGAACACCGCCAGGTCGCCGCTGCGCCGTACCGACCCGGCAGGCATGGGTCCCGCCGGCACGGCCCCGCCGCCATACGGAGAAAGGACCTCCGGAGGATCATCCCCGGGATGCAGCGGAACCAGGTCCAGACGAAGGCGTTGCCGCGCCTCCCGGCCAAACTGCCGATAGGACACATCCAAGTGCGAAGCCAGCCTGCGCACGGGCCGGCCGACGGCACGACGGACCTCGATGCGAGCCACCGGGACCACACCGTTGATCCGCAGATCCGCGCCGCCGTTCTGACGCCCGCCCAGGCGAGCCCCCGACAGGGAGAGAGCCCGGGAACGCCAGCCCTGCGTGTTCTCGAGCAGGACCCGGGCCGTGTCCCGGTAGCGGTCCTCGATGCTGTCGCCGTGGGTCGAGTCGTACTCGATCAGGAACGACCCCCTGCCCTCGTCGAAATAGGTGACTTCCGCTTCCAGGTCGTAGGCCCCCGGCGGCAGCACGGCGTCGTCGACCCAGAAGTAGATCATCTGGTTGCGGGCGCCATCCGCCGGCGGCAGGGGGATGGCACGCCGCGCCTGACGTCCGGCACGAACGACGCTCTCGGTGCGCCCGTCGTCGATGTCCCGGCTCGACAATCCCGCGCCGACCGTCCCGTCGCCGAGGTCGAGTTCGAGTCGGACGGCGGGCGTTGCGGTGGCATCGGGTCTGGGGGGCATGGTAAAGGTGACCTCGACGGTGGTCTCTTGGCCGGGGCCCAGATCGCCCACCGGGCTGCTGCCGTCGGCCAACGTCAGGGCCACGTCCGTGGCCGCCGCGTCGCCCACGTTGACCAGGGCCACCCGGCGGGTCACAGCCTGCCCGGCCGGCCCCGCCAACACCCCCGTGCGGGTCCCGATGCAGGCGGGAAGCGAACAGCTCACCCCACGCCACCACAGGCTGCGTCTCCCGCCCGACGCCAACTCGAATACGACCGTGCGGCTGCCGCTGGCGTAGTCCGGAGCCGCCCGCAGAATGGGCTGGTAGTGTCCCGTGGCGCCTCCGGGAAGGTCGATGCGGACCTCGTCCATGGTCAACCCGGGCACCGGCCGCAGCCTCAGGATCCCGCCGAACTCCTCCCGGGTCAGGTTCCGGGC
>JAFGRS010000510.1 GCA_016935045.1 Lentisphaeria bacterium
CGAGGATGTCATGCACCGGCGGGGTGTCCTGGCACAGGCCCACAACAACCGTTGCGGTTCCTGGGTGCCGGACGCGAACCCCTTTGCCCGGACGGCGGCTCTGCTGCGCGCCTGGAGGCCGGGCCTGAGTGTCGGGCAGGTGCGTGCCGCGACGTTGCTGGAGTTGGTCCGTCTCAGCGAGATCCGCATCTACCCGGGGTGGTCTCTGGCCGGGGAGCACCTGACCGGCCAGCGCCTGATCGGGATCGACGATCCGGCGTTCCGCGACCAGCGCGAGCGGCTGGCGGAGTACGGCATCGGTCCGGGAGACTTCGACCGCGTGCGGGAGGTCCTCCGGCGTTGGCACGAAGCCACCGCGGCCCGGGTCCCCGCCGCCGTCGGCCAGGCGAGCTTCGACTGCGGTCCCGAACAGGCCACGCCCCAGGGCCAGGCCATCTACACGGCTGTGGGATGGATCGAGAATCACTCCATCCGCGACTACCCGAAGCTCCTCCGCATCGGTTTCGCCGGCCTGCGGGAGGAGATCGTCGCCGCCATGGAAGGACAGCCGCTGTCCGACCCGCACTATGCGGTCGGCGAGGCCTTCTGGCGCGCGGCACTCCTGGTCTGCGAGGCAGGGATCCTCCTGGGGAGACGCTATGCCGAGGAAGCCGAACGCCTGGCCGGCGAAGCCGCCACGGAGGAGGACCGCCTGCGGCTGCGCGGCATGGCCGAGGCCTGTTCCCGCGTTCCCGAGCGGGGGGCGAGGAGTCTGCACGAGGCTGTCCAGGCCCTCTGGCTGGGGCACATTCTGACCTGCGGTGAGGACGGGATCAACGCGAATTCCATCGGCAGGCTGGACCAGATGCTGCAGCCGTGGTATGCCGCGGACCTGGCGGCGGGGCGCATCACGCGTCCGGCGGCCCTCGAACGGATGCAGGAACTGGGCTGCAAGCTGTACCAGGAATACGACGTGCAGGCCATCACCCTGGCCGGACGGGATGCCGAGGGCAGGGACCTGGCGAACGAGATGACCGCCATTCTCCTGGAAGCCACGGAGGATCTCGACTTCGTGCGTGACATCTCGGTGCGGCTGCATGCCGGGACCCCGCCGTGGCTGTACGCGCAGTGTGCCCGCATGGTGGCCCGCGGGGGCGGCATCCCCTTTTTCTTCAATGACGAGTGTGCCCTGCCGGCCCTGATGTCGCACGGGATTGCCGCGGGGGACGTGGGTGACTATGCTCCCATCGGGTGTGTCGAGCTGACCATCCCCGGCAAGGCCAATCCGCACGCGGTCTCGGGGTGGTTTCATCTCACCAAGTGCCTCGAACTGGCGCTCTTCAACGGTATCGATCCCCGCAGCGGCCGGCGCCTGGGCCCCGAGACGGGTCCCCTGGCCGCCATGTCCGGCTTCGATGTCCTCCTGAATGCCTACCGGGCCCAGGTCGAGGCACTGTCCGAACACATGCTCTACCACATCAACCGGCGGGAACTGCTGCAACGCGAAGCGGGCCCGCTGCCGTGCTGGTCCGTGCTGACCGACGACTGCATCGCCCGGGGGCGGGACATCACCGACGGCGGGGCCCTCTACAACTACCACGGCGTCTGCCTCCTGGGCATCCCCAACACCGCCGACAGCCTCTGCGCCCTGCGGAAACTGGTCTTCGAGGAAGGCAGGGTGCCGCCCGACGAACTCATCGAGGCCCTGCGCGTGGACTTCGTGGGGCACGAGCCCCTGCGCCGGCTTCTCCTGCGCGGGGCGCCGAAATATGGCAACGACGCGGACGAGGTGGACGCGTTGGCCGCTCTCGTGGCGGACCATTTCCTGGATCTCATGGACCGTTCGCGCAGTGCCCTGGGGGGACGCTTCGTGGTGCACCTCTTCTCCTTCCTCGCCAACATCGGGTTCGGCAAGGGTCTGGGGGCCACGCCTGACGGACGCCGGGCCGGCGAGCCCATCGCCTATTCGCTGTCCGCGCAACAGGGCCGGGACGAGAAGGGAGCGACGGCCATGCTGCGCAGCCTGGCGAAGCTGCCCCACCGCCGGGCGGCCGGCGCCAGCGCCGCCATCCTGGACCTCGACCCGCAGCTCGTGGAGGGCGAGGCCGGCACGCAACGTCTCGCCCAGCTGCTCGAAACCGCGGTCCGTCTCGGTGTCGGCCAACTGCAGATCAACATCACCACCGCCGAACGGCTGCGCCTGGCCCAGCAGGACCCGGAGCACTACGGCAACATCCCCGTCCGGGTGGCCGGCTACTCCCAGTTCTTCCGACTCCTCAACCCGGACCTCCAGGAACACATCATCGCCCGCACCAAACACCGCCGGTGAAGCGCCCGGGGCGTATTCCGTTTGCCCGCAGCGACGGAGTTGCGTATACTACCCATCGTCCCGCAGTGCCCGGGACCCCGACGACCTTTCCTGCCTGCCGGATCTGCCGGCCGGGATGGGCCCCACAGCAGACCCGACGAGCACAGGGCCAAGCCAATGACGCGAAGCCAACGCCAGACGGGGAGAACCGGGGATACCCTGCCCCCAATCCGGCGCGGGGCGCTCCTGGGATTGTGCGCTCTGCTTGCCCTTGGGGTCCCGGCCGGGGAAGCGCCGGCCGGGGTCGCCTCCCAGCGTCCCGGCTTCATCCAGGTGATCTGCGAGCCCGGTGTGACGGTGCTGCTCGACGGCATCCCCAACGGCGTCTCGACCCCGGAACTGGACGGCTGGATCATCCAGAACGTGCCCCCGGGAGCGCACGTCGTGCGCGCGCTGAAGGAAGGGTTCCTGCCCCAGGAGACTCGTTTGGTGGTGTTGCCGGGGCGCGTGCAGTTGTTCCGGGTGCCCCCCTTCCAGAAGCTGGCGGCGCCGGAGGGTGAGAAGGGGGGCGTCAACGGCGCGGCCATTGGGCATCGGTTGGCGACGCTCATCATCCGTTCCGTGCCGGTGGATTGCCGTGTCCGCATCGAGGGCCTGGCCCTGGACACCGCCAAGTCCACGACCGAATGGCGGGATGACAGCATCACCCCCGGGACCTACGAGGTGGAAGCCATGGCTCTGGGCAAGACCCTGACCCAGGCGATCACGGTCGAGGGGGGAGCGACGGTCGAAATGCTGTTCAACTTCCTCAAGGCCAACGTCGAGGTGGTGGCCGAACAGCCCGCGGAAGCGGGAGCGGGGGGGACGGCTGCATCCGTGGCCTTGCCCGAGCAGATTGCCGCCGCCGCCACGGCCCTGGCGGCCGCCGAGAAGAAACTCACCCAGGTACGCCTGACGCTGCAGAACGCCGGGGCGAACATGACCCTGGAGATGGCCCGAGAACTGGTCGACCAGCGGGACGAACTGGACCGCAGGCAACGCGATCTCAGCTTCGAACTCAAGGTCTTGCGCCAGCGCCTGACCTTGGAGAAGGAACGGGCCCAGGAGGAGGCCGCCCGCCGGCGCAGGAGGGAATTCGAGCAGGCCTACGAGCAGTTCCGTGTCCTGGAGAAGGACCCGGACCTGAGTCCCGCCCTGGTGACGGCCGCCTGGCAGTCCCTGTGCCGGAACTGGCGCGTGGACCCGGGCAGCAGCGTCGGCCGGCTGCTCTGGGACGAGCGCACGTCCTCCCCCTACAAGGTGGAGAGCCGCATGGTTCCCCTCGGGCCCGGGACCGGTCTGGAGTTGGTCCTGGTGCGGGCCGGGTCGTTCCTGATGGGGGCGGATGACGGCGACGACGACGAGAAACCCATGCATGACGTCACCATCAGCGAAGCGTTCTGGATGGGCAAGCACGAGGTGACCCAGTCCCAGTACCAGGCCATCACGGACACCAATCCCTCCCGCTTCTCCGCTCCCGACCGGCCGGTGGAGTCGGTCAGTTGGCAGGACGCGCAGGCGTTCTGCGAGGCCCTGACCGAGCGGGAACGCAACGCCAAGCGCTTGCCGGCGGGGTTTGCCTTCCGCCTGCCGACCGAGGCCGAGTGGGAGTATGCCTGCCGTGCGGGTTCGACCACCGCCTATGCCTTCGGTGAGCAACTCCAGTCGGGGATGGCCAACGTGGGGTCGGGCCAGGGCCGGGGCGGCACGTCGATCGCCCGTGAAACCCTGCCTGTGGGCAGTTTCAAGGGCAACCACTGGGACCTCTTCGACATGCATGGCAACGTCTGGGAATGGTGCCTGGACTGGTACGACCGGGAGTTCTACGGCAGGTCCCCGGTGATCGATCCCTACAACCGCATCCCATCGGCGGCCAGGGTGTGCCGCGGCGGGAGCTGGATCCACCCCGCCTCCTTCGCCCGCAGCGCCAACCGCAACTACGGCGATGCGCGGCTCGCCAACTACATGACCGGATTCCGGGTCGTCCTGGCACGTGTGCCGGGCCTGGCCCTGACCAACCCCTGACCCCGGCCCCCCGCTCACTCCAGCCGCAGGAATCCCTCAGGCGGCGGTCTCCGCCGTCATCCTGAGTCGAAACAGCGCCGGGAACGGCGGGCTCCAGCGTCACACCCGCCCTGGCCATCACGCTGGGCAAGTACCTGACGTCTCTGGCTTGAAAAGGTCCATGGTCCATGGTCCATGGTCCATGGTCCATGGACCCCAGTTGCGCGTAGCGCTACGTTCTGGAGGGGTGGACTCTGCGGAGTGCCCCCGGTTCCGTCAACGGATCTGCGCCGGCCTGAGGAGCAGATAGTCCACTCCGGTCATGTAGGATTTCACGGCCTTCTCGTTGGCGCCGGTGATGCTGATTTCGAAGCGGTTCCGGCCCTGGGCCAGATCGAAGGTCCCGAGTTCGATCTCCCCGGTCAGGATGACGCCGTCGTGGAAGAAGTCCATTGGTTCACCGGCCTTGACTCCATTCACCGCCAACTGCGCCACGCCGTAATCGACTGCCTTCAGGAAGCGTCCGAAGACGCGGTAGCGTCCGGCCTGCGGGACCTCGAAACCGAGCACGAGGGTGTCGCCGGGCTTCTGGCCGTGGCGCCACCACATGTGGAAGCCGCCGCTGGTGCCGTCCCAGGGCTGCGGTTCGACGGTACCGGTTTTCGCCAGGATGGTCATCTTCTCTCCCTCGATGGCACCCTCGACCCGGGGCACGACATATTCCGGGGCGGGGCGCAGGGCGACGTCGTCCGCGGTCAGGGCCGCGAAGCCGTCGCGGGCGCCGGGCCGGGCGTACCAGTAGGCGGTCACGGCGGCGTGGATGGTGCACGTCTTCCAGTGCCAGATCTCCATGTCGAAGCGGAAGTCGCGGGTGAAGGGGATACGGTCGAGGACGTGGAAGCGATTGAGGCTGGTGCGGCCGAAGTTGCCGGGCCCGTCGCAGCGGGGCTGATTGTGGTAGGCATGGGAGAAGGGGTCCGGGCTGCCCCAGGCATAGCCGAAGTAGTCCTCGGTACCGGTGCCGAAATGGCTGGGGAATGTCTCCCCGTCGACGTAGATCTTCTCGTCACCCTCACCCCACCAGGTCTTGACGGGGTTGTCCAGGGCAAAGGCGACCCCGGCAAAGACCCCCTTCCCGGTGGTGGAGAGGTAGTTCCAGTCGAACTTCTCGGCCGTGGAGAGGTCGTGCTGCACCCTCCACTTGGCGTGGAAGAGCAGGGAAGCATCCGTCCAGGGATAGGGAACGGTGGTCACCTCGCCGCGGACCTGCGCCGTTCCGGACCCGAGATTCCGCACCCGGATCTCCGCCCGTTCGCGGAAGGGCATGAGCCAACGGCTCTCGAGCACACCCTCGGCGTTCATGCTCAGCGGCAGCGACTCGAAGGCATCGATACCGGGGCCGGAGCCGAAGAAGTCTCCCAGCGGCGCCTCGACGGTGGTTTCCCCATCGAATGTCAGCGACAGAATGACAGCTCGCAGGGCCGGTTCGTCCCGGTCGCCGGAGGGTTGCCACTGGACGCGGAAGCGTTGGATGGCCTGGGGGCCCCCGAAGGAACCCAGGGCGGCGCTGCCCCCGGCGGGAAGGGCGACATCGAAGCGATGGGGCACTGCCTCGGGGAGGGGAGGTTGCGCGCCGCCGGGGCTGGACAGGATGGCTCCCACGCGCTCGATCTCCCCGCGCAGGCGTTCGAGGTCGCTCGGGGTGAAGGAGGTCACGGGCGTACCTTCGGCATAGGTCCGGTAGTTGACGTGGTAGTAGAAGCCGTTGCGGTCGCTGGTGATCTTGCAGTGCTGCGCGTAGGGGATGGGGAAGTAGAGGTTCCACCCCCGGCTGCGCTCGCCGGAGAAGGGTCTTGGCAACCCGGGGAAGCGGCCCCCGAGCACGTCCTTCATGGGAGCTTCGAGCACCGGCGCCGCTCCCCGGTCCAGGTACAGGCGCAGCACGCCCTCGGGGTTTGCCGACCAGATGCGTACCACCGCCCCGGGACCTTCCGCGTCCATCAGGACGTACTCCTTGCGCTCCCCGACCTCCTCGACCCGCAGAAAATGGCCCCGGTCGCCGTTGGCAAACCAGTTCTGAGTCGGCGACACGGAAGCCCGGTCGTAGGACGAAAACTGCCGGCAGGTGAAGGCCGGCGACGGAAACGCCGCCAGACCCTCCAGATCCACCATCTCGCGGAGCAGGCCCGCCGTGTCCACAGCGGCAGCCAACCCCGAGGCCAGACACGCCGCCGCGACGACGGCACCCCGCAGCCAGCCTGAGCGACATCCGTTTCCCATGGTCATCGACTCCCCAGTTGATGGCGGCCGGGACCCGCCCGGTCCGTCCAACCCGTACGGCAGCCCACCCGGCACCGGCGTGTGCGCGCCGTGACCCCGCGCCCAGGAGCGCGGGTTTGTCAACCCGCCGCGGGGCCCAGGCCGTGTTTCTCGAGGAATGTCATATACTGGTCCCAGTCGTAGGGTTTCACATCGTGCCCGCCCGTGCGGACGTGGTAGCCGATGCGGCCGTGGACGGGGTGGTCGACCGGGGGCCAGTCCCGTGTCGGCAGCCCCTCCGTGCCCAGGAGGCGATAGACGGGGTCGGCATGGAGGGCGGAGAGGAACTCGCCCCTGGGGTCGGCCCAGCGGTCCTCGGCGGCGCTGGCCACGTAGACCGGGCGTGGGGCCATCAGGGCGATCAGCTCGTGCTGGTCGACCGGCAGTTCGCTCTCCCGTTCCGCGTACTCCCGGAAACGGGGGCAGAACCAATGCGGAAACGAACGCGTGATGCGGCCCACGGTTTCGCCGTAGCAGCGCCGGGAGAGGGCCGCCCCGCCGCACCCGGAGTTGTTCGAGATCACGGCCGCGAAGCGCGGGTCGCAGGCCCCGGCCCAGAGGGCTGTCTTGCCCAGGCGCGAGTGCCCCATGACGGCCAGCCGCGAGGCATCGACGTCGGCGTCCTTCTCCAGGCAGTCCAGGGCCCGGCTCAGCCCCCAGGCCCAGGCGCCGATGGCGCCCCAGGCATCCGGAGGACGGGGGGCGTCCGGGGCATCGAACAGGGGATGGACCCCGTTGCGGAAACCGTCGTCGAAGTCGGGGTCCAGGTCGCCGTAGTAGACGGTCGCGAGCATGAAACCGCGCCGCAGGATGCGTTCCACCGGCCAGCGGTCGACGCGGCTGCCGCGGGCGGCCTCGGTGGCGCGGTGGTCCACGATGCCGTGGTCCGGGTCCCTGGGCAGCCAGGAACGGGTGAGAGTGATCCCCGGATCGGCGCAAATGCTGTGGTTGCCCCGGAAATTGAGGGTCAGGAAGCCGGGCACCGGGCGCCGCGCCGCGGCCGGGAGGTAGACGAGAACCAGCATCGAAGGAGCATCGGCCCCTTCCCCGAAACGCACACACAGCTCCTTGCGCAGCGCCAGTCCCCCCAGAACGTCGTGGTGGGCTGACATCCACTCGATCCGCATCCCCGGAACAGGTCCATGCATACGGCCATATACATGCTCCTGAAAAAGCGCCATAAGCTGCGGCCGGCGCCGGTCGAGCCACGTCCCGGCAGCGGTCACGCGGGTACCGTCCGCCAGGGCCAGCGCCTCCGGGAGCGTGTATTCGGGGACCCTGCTCTCGTCGTAGTTCGGTTTCCAGTCCTTGTCTGCCATGGACACGACTCCTCCACGCCGCGGACATCCAAACGCACGGCAGCCGGGGAGATCCGCCTGCATCTGCCGTTCTGGCGTACCATAGCACGTGCTGCCGCGAAAACGGGTCTGCTACGGCCCGGATGCAGGGCTGTTTCAAGATCCGGCGAATCGCTTCCCGCCGCCACTGCCCTTGCGGCAGTGGAGCGCCGATTCGGGGTGAGGGAGCGCGGCCGCGCC
>JAFGRS010000511.1 GCA_016935045.1 Lentisphaeria bacterium
GGAGCTTCGCCCTCCAGGGGGAACGGCTCAGCGGGAGCTTCGCCCTCCAGGGGGAACGGCTCAGCGGGAGCTTCGCCCTCCAGGGGGCGGGAGGCCAGGCATGTGCTGATCGAGTTGAGCGACGACATGCCGGTGACCTGTGCCGACACCATTCTCTTCCGTCTGTCGATGCTCGGCATCACGCCGGTGCTGGCGCATCCCGAGCGGCATCCCGAGATCGCGCGGTCGCCTGCGGTGATCGAGAGCTTCGTGCGCCATGGAGGCAAGCTGCAGATCACGGCGCCGGCGCTGTTGGGAGAAGCAGGCCGGCGCGAACGACGGGTGTGCGAGAGATTGTTGCGGCAGGGGTTGGTCGCGGTGCTGGCGACGGACGCCCACGGCGTCGAGGACGCGGGATGCCTCGGCAGGGCCCTTGCGCGCGCGACCAAGTGGATCGGCTCGGCGGCCGAGGACCTTGTCAGCCGCATTCCGGCGGAGATCCTCGGACTGGCGTAAGGGCAAACGGGGTGCCCGAACGTCACCCGCCGGCAGTGCAGGCGGGACGCCCGCGTGACGCCGGGCGTTCCAGGGATTAGGTTTCCGGCAGCGTTCCGCGCAGTGCGGCGTTGGCGGTTTGTGGGTGCGGAGTTGGCAGGTGGGGGTATTGCCGTGCAAGGTTGGTTCCGGCTCATGCGCATGCTGCTACTTTCCGGTTCGGGTGCTCTGTTTCCGGTCACCTGCGGTCAGGCCCAGGGGGTGCGCGATCCCGAGGGTCTGGACATCCTGAGGGGAGGATACCCTCGCGCCTTCTTCTTCCGCGCCTCGGAAGGCGCCCAGAGCGAAGGCCGCTACCCGACCTACGAGAGCTGGGAACGGCATTTCGACAGGCTCCGCGGCATCATGGGCAAGTGCCTCGAAGAGGAATGCCTCGGGCGCGAGCGGCGGAACCCGGCCTTCTTCAGCGAGTTCAAGCGGCGACACCCCAACCAGGTCGTGCTGCTGCATTTCAACGGCAATTCGAGGGACCCCCTCTACCAGACCGGGAGCTACTTCCCCGGGCACTGGATTTACCGCCGCGCCGTCCCGATCCGCGCGGATGTCCCCGCCGAAGCGGGCGAATCGGTCATCGAGGTCGAGGATGTCGGGGACTTCCGGGTGCAGGGCGGGCGGTACCGCACCTCGCCGGACGACATTGCCCTCTTCGGGATGACCGCCGACGGCCGGCATGACTGGTCACACTGCGAGCAGGTGCGTCTGCTCGATGTCGACCCGACGGCTCGCACGATCCGGGTCAGCCGGGGGTGTTACGGGACGCGGCCCCTGGCCTTCCGCGCCGGGGCCAGCCGCGCCGCGGCGCACGCCGCCGAAGGCCCCTGGGGAGCAACGAACAACCTGCTCTGGTTCTACAACTACGCCACCCATTGTCCCCGCGACGACCGCGGACGCACCTGCGCCGATGTCCTGGTCGAGGACCTCGCCCGCTGGTTTGGGCCGGAGGGTGTCCTGGCTGCCTTCGACGGCGTGGAGTTCGATGTCCTCTTCAACGAGACGCACGGCGACACGGACGGGGATGGCACGTTGGACAATGGCGTCATCGACGGCCGCAACCACTACGGCATCGGCGTGGTGGAGTTTGTCAGGGCGTTGCGGGCACGTCTCGGAAGCGGGATCATCCTCCAGGCCGACGGCGCCCTGGGCCGAGGCGGCGCCCGCAGCCAGCGCGCCTTCGGGTTGCTGAACGGCATCGAGAGCGAGGGCTGGCCGAACCTCAACGACTGGGAGATCGAGGACTGGTCGGGAGGGATGAACCGGCACCTCTTCTGGCAGCGGAACGCTCAGCCGCCGGCCTTCAGCTACATCAACCACAAGTGGGTCCAGGGCATACCGGGACGGCCCGGTCATCACCGCCAGGTGGACGTGCCCTTCTCCCGCCACCGACTCGTTCTCGCGGCGGCGCAGTGCATGGACGCCATGGTGTGCTACTCGTCCGCGCCGCAGCTTCCGCCGGGCACGGGATACACCTTCTGGCAGCGGGATGTGAGGGTGCCGCCGGGAGCGGTGCTGACCTACCACATCGGCATGGGGCCGCTGAGTCCCGAGCGTTCGGACGGGGTATGGTTCCGGGTGCTTGCCGCGGAACTCACCGGCGAGGGGCCGGGGGAGTTCACGGTGTTGGCCGAGACGGCCACCAGGGAGCACGCCTGGCTGCCCCAGTCCGTCGATCTGGGGGCCTACGGCGACAGGGCTGTGCGTCTGAAGTTCCTGGCGGACTGCGGGCCCGCCGACAACGCGGTCACGGACCATGCGTCCTGGGGCGCCGTCCGCCTCGAATCCGGTCGGGAGGTTCAGGAATTGGTCTCCGCGTCGCTGCCCGTGGGGGGCATGTGCATCCGGAACCGCTCCGAACAGGACATCGACCCGACCACGGGCGCCTGGCTGCGCCATGAAGAGCAAGTCACCATCGCCGGCGTGTCCCATCCTGCCTACTCGACGCACCCGCCCTACCGAAGCCAGGCCGCGTTCGACAGGTATCCGGTCTGGGACGAACTCCTCTGTGGCGCGGCACGGACGCCGGGTTGGCTGGGACTGCCGGAGTCCGCGACGGTGCACCAGGCCGAATCGACCCCCGATCTGCTGGCCGGGCGGGGACACGGCGCCGACCTGGCGGCGCGGATCCGCGGCGCGGTCGAAGTCTCCGTCGAGGGGGCCGCAACGGTCATCCGGCCGCAGGGCGAGGGGGCGACCTCCCTCACCTTCCGCGTGCGGGACGTGCCTGCCCATGGCGAGGACCTGACCGTCCTGGTGCGGCTGCAGGGTGCGGCGCCCGAGGGGTATCCACGGGAGATGGCGCGGTTTGCCACGGTCTCCGCGTCCGGGGGCATGGTGGACCTGATGGCGGACCGGCTCGATGCGACGGGGATGTGCCTCCGGGGGCAGGCGGAACAGGCGGTCGAGGGAACGACGGGGGCTCAGGTCGTGCAGCGCGTCGCCACGGTGGGGGGCATCTCCCTGCCCACCGTCTTCGTCCATCCGCCCTGGCGGGACGGCAGCACCGGCTACACCTTCTGGGTCCGGGAAGTCGATGTCCCGGACGACCCCGAGCTGCGTTTCTCCATCGCCATGGGCGAGAAGAGCCCGGAACGTTCGGACGGGGTCTGGTTTTCGGTCCACGCCGCTGTTGTCGAACGGGGGGTTCCGGGCGCCTATGAGAAGGTGTTCGAAGCCACCTCCAAGGCTCACGAGTGGCTACCCCAGACGGTGTCTTTGGGACCCTATGGCGGCCGTCGCCTGCGCCTCAAGTTCGTGGCGGATGCGGGCCCCCGGGACGACTCGACCACGGACCATGCGCACTGGGGCGCGGTGCGGATCGTTCCCAGCGGCGTGGACGAGTCCCGGGTGACCCAGGCGGCCGGCAGCATGACCTGGGTGAACGACCAGCCCTTCACCTCGAGCTTCTACTACCGCCACATCCGCTCCGACAGGGTGGACCTCACCTTCACGATCGAGTCTCCCGAGCCGGTGCTCCTCCACTCGATCCGCGCCTACGCCCACCCGGATACCCTCTACCGCGCCTTCGCGAACGGCCTCGTCCTCGCCAACCCGTCCCGTCATCCCGCTTCCTTCGACCTGCGAGCCATCCGACCCGGAGTCCGGTACCGGCGCCTGCAGGCAACGGAACACCAGGACGGCCAGACGAACAACGGGCAACGGGTGGGAGACACGGTGACGCTGGGCGAACGGGATGGCCTGTTCCTGCTCCGGGAGCAGGATGACTGATCGTCTGAGCAACATCGGGACGATAGCAAGGGTGCCCGCGAGGACGCGGGCGCTCCAGGCACGTGCCGGACCATCGGGCAAGGGTGCCCGCGAGGTTGCTCACTGCGACCCACCGGCCAACCGATGGTCGATTTCGTGTCCTTTCGCGTTCTTCGCGATTCACGAGTGGATCAGAACCGCGGACCATGGACAGGTTCTCGGCGCCGATCGGCCTGTTTCTCACGGCAACCGCCGTTTTGCAGGTGAGTTCACTTGCCGTTCAACCATCCAAGCACGGTCAAACGGCTCTGGCACTCCGGATAAGTCCATTGTCCATGGTCCTTGCAGCGCAATGAGATGTGTAGCATTTCCGAGACCTTAGGAGGGACACCCATGGGCACAGGCACGCAGGGCAGACGCCCCCGGGAACAGCCGAACACCCTCTTCATCCTGGCCGACGACCTGGGCTGGGCGGACCTGGGCTGCACCGGCGCCGACCTCCATGAAACCCCCAACCTCGACCGCTTGGCGCGCGAAAGCATGCGCTTCACCGATGCCTACGCGGCAGCACCGGTCTGCTCCCCGACCCGGGCCTCGATCCTGACCGGAAAACACCCGGCGCGCCCGTGCCGGCCGTGGTGGCGGGGAGTCCGCCGCCGAGAGGGCGGGGCCCGGGATCATCGCCCCACTGCCGCGAGGGCAGTGGTGGCGGGGAGTCCGCC
>JAFGRS010000512.1 GCA_016935045.1 Lentisphaeria bacterium
CATCCCCGTCCATCCTCCCCGAACGGTGTGGCAATTTCCCCGCCGAACTCCCATAGTAGGTGCGTTTCCGGCCCCGCCCCGTTGTCGGGCCGGGGCCGGAAGCGCAGTCTGGCAAGGAGGGTGTTGCGATGACATCTCGGTCGGCGGCGTTCGGGGCGGTTCTTGGCGCACTGGTTGGGGATGCCGCGGGTGCGGTGCTCGAGTTCGTGGGCCGGGCGATCGACGCGCGGGATGTGGAGCGTGCGCTGACGCTTCCCGGGGGAGGGGTCTTGGAGCTTGCCCCGGGGCAGGTGACCGACGACGGCGAGTTGACGCTCTGCCTGGCCCGGGCCCTGGGCGATTCGCCGGTTTTCGACCTCGAGTGCATCGCCCGCTGGTATGCGACCTGGGTCGAGTCCGGGCCCTTCGACATGGGGCACACGACGGCCAGTTCGCTGGGGTGCATCGACTCGGCGGACTACCAGGACATGGTGTTCACCCACGGCTATGCCCCCGCGATGCGTGCCGCGGCGGCCCGTTTCTGCTCGGGGTCGAAGAGCAACGGTTCCCTGATGCGGGCGACGCCGCTGGCGGTATGGGGGGCCGGGCTGCCGGTGGCGCAGCTTGCGGAGTACGCCCGCCTGGACTGCTCTCTTTCGCACCCCAACCGGAGTTGCCAGGAAGCCGTGGCCTGCTACGTGACAGCCCTGGCGCACCTGATCACGCATCCCGGCGACGCCTTCGGCGCCTTCGAGACCGCGGCGGCGCTGGCGGTCGAGGGGGGGTGCGACGAGGTCATCGAGTGGCTCGAACTGGCCCGGCAGGGCATTTCGGTACCGTACGGTCCCCAGATCGGCTTCCTGCGCATCGCCTTCGTGCACGCATTCCGCCATCTCTTCGCCGGTACGGGATATCGGGAGGCACTCCACGAAACCCTCCTTGGCGGGGGGGATACGGACACCAACGCCTGCATCGTCGGCGGCATGGTGGGGGCTCTGCACGGGGTCGAGGGCATTCCCGAAGCCCTGCGCAGGGGCGTCCTCGACGCGGACACGGCCAAAGGCCACCACCCCCGGCCGGGATACCTCTACCCCCATGATTTCGAGGACCTGCTGGAGCGTCTCCTGGCGGTGCGGGAACGGGCCGAGGCGCCAAAGGCGTGAGAGAACGTCCCCGGGGGGGAGCGCTCGAGGCAGGAGGGGAGGGGGAATGGACGAGATGGACGAGATGGACGAAATGGACATGGGAAAGGGAGAAGGAACCGCCCTGGTCCATGTGGCCCCCCGGAAAGGGACGTCCCCGGGGGGCGGCCGTCCCGGGCTTGACAGGCGGGGGTCGGGGAATGAGACTTGACCCGGGTCGCGCCGTGAGCGCGAGCGTCCTCGCGAACTCCGCGGGGCTGTCCTGGCCATGACGAATCGTCTCGAAATCGTCTGGAACGCCCGCGTCCCGCGGGCACACTCCGGGACGTGCAGACGATTCTGGGACGATTCGTATTGAAACGTGCACTATGTCGCGTAGTACGCGGCGGAGCATTCAGGTCAGCAGGCAGGAACAGGAGAGACGACGATGGCACGGATCCCGATCGGGCTCGAACTCTACTCGGTGCGGCAGGACTTCGCCGCGGATCCCCTGGGGACCCTCAAGGCGGTGGCGGCTATGGGGTACGAGGGCGTCGAATTCGCCGGCCCTGCCAAGCTGAGCGGCGCCGAACTGGGGGAGATGCTGCGGGCCACGGGGTTGGTATGCTGCGGCTGGCACACGCCCTATGCCGCGGTGCAGCCCGACACCCTCGCAGCCACCATCGCCCTGAACCAGGCCGTCGGCAACCGCTACGTCATCATCCCGGGGCTGCCCGGGAACCTGGTGCAGAGCCTCGACGACTGGGTGCGCATGGCCGGCTTCTTCAACCAACTGGCGGCAAGCCTGAAACCCCATGGGATGCTCACCGGATACCACAATCACCACACCGAGTTCCAGGTCAGGGACGGGGGGCGGCCGTGGGACGCCTTCTTCGGCAATGCCGCCCCCGACGTGATCATGCAACTCGACCTCGGCAACGCCATGCACGGCGGCGCCGAGGTGATGCAGATCCTGCGGGACTATCCCGGCCGCTGCCAGACCATCCACCTGAAACCCTACTCCCGCAAGGCGGCCGAGACGGGAGGAGGCCACGCCGGCTTCCGACCCATCATCGGGGACGACGACGTGCCCTGGAACGAGGTCTTCCGCTTCTGCGAGACCGCGGGCCGCACGGAGTGGTACATCGTGGAATACGAGAGCGATGCCTACCCGCCCCTCGAAGCGGTGGAACGCTGCCTGAAGGCCCTCAAGGCGATGGGACGCTGACGGGGGGGGCGACGCCCCGCGGAGCCGAGAGAGTGCCCGCGAGGCCGCGGGGGGGCCATTCCCCTGGAGGGCGACGCTCCGCGGAGCCGAGAGTGCCCGCGATGCCGCGGGCGCTCCATTCCCCTGGAGGGCGACGCTCCGCGGAGCCGAGAGTGCCCGCGAGGCCGCGGGCGCTCCATTCCCCTGGAGG
>JAFGRS010000513.1 GCA_016935045.1 Lentisphaeria bacterium
CTCGGAGATTGCGCCACTCGGCTCGTGGCGCCTACCCGGAGTGGCACGGCGGTAGGTCGCGCGAGCCGAGCGCGAAGGTCTCGGAGACTGCGCCACTCGGCTCGTGGCGCCTACCCGGAGTGGCACGGCGGTAGGTCGCGCGAGCCGAGCGCGAAGGTCTCGGAGATTACGCCACTCGGCTCGTGGCGCCTACCTGGAGTGGCACGGCGGTAGGTCGCGCGAGCCGAGCGCGAAGGTCTCGGAGACTGCGCCACTCGGCTCGTGGCGCCTACCTGGAGCGCCACGGCGGTAGGTCGCGCGAGCCGAGCGCGACGGTCTTGGAGACTGCGCCACTCAGGCTTTGCGGTCCTGGTAGTGTGTGTGGAGCAGTTCGTGGGCCTTGTGGCCGTTGGGTTCGCCCAGGAACTCCTTGTAGACCTGGGTGATGGCGGGGTTGACGTGGGACTTGCGCATGGGCCTGCCCTCGTCTTCCCGGTAGACCGCCCGGATCCGCGCCTTGCGGACCTCGTCGGTGGTGGGACGGGGCTGTCCGCCGCCGCCGATGCAGCCTCCGGGACAGCACATCACTTCGATGAAGTGGTATTGGGCCTTGCCGTCCACGACCATCTGGCAGACCTTGTGGGCATTGGAAAGGCCGTGTGCCACGGCGACCCTGGCGGTCACCCCTTCGAGGAAGCTCCACTCGGGCACGCAGCCCGTAAAGGTCAGGGAGGCCTCCTTGAGACCGTCGAGTCCCTGGATCGGCACGACGTGGAGATTGCCCGTGGGCAGTTCCCTGCCCGTGACGATTTCGTACACCGTGCGCAGGGCCGCCTCCATCACGCCCCCCGTGTTGGCGAAGATGTCGGCCGCGCCGGTGGACATGCCCATGGGAGTGTCCTGTTCCTCGTCCGGCAGGCTGAGAAAGTCGATGCCGGCCTCCTTGATGAGCTGTCCCAGCTCCCGGGTGGTGAGCACGTAGTCGACGTCCTGGTACCCGGAGTCGTTCATCTCGTCACGCAGACACTCGAACTTCTTGGCCGTGCAGGGCATCACCGAGACCACCACGATGTTCTTCGGGTCGAGGCCTTCGCGCTGGGCGTAGTAGGTCTTCGCCAGGGCCCCGAACATCTGCTGGGGAGACTTGCAGGTGGAAATGTTGCGGATCAGCTCGGGGTAGAACTGCTCCATGTAGTTGATCCAGCCCGGCGAGCAACTCGTGAACATCGGCAGGGCAACGCCCGGGTCCTTGTCCACCAGGGCCTTTTTCAGGCGCGAGAGCAGCTCCGTGCCTTCCTCGATGATGGTCAGGTCAGCGCTGAAGTTCGTATCGAAGACACGGTCGAAGCCCACCCGCCGGAGGGCCGCCACCATCTTGCCCGTCACCACGGTGCCCGGTTCACACCCGAAGCACTCCCCGAGGGCGGCGCGGATGGCGGGAGCGGTCTGCACCACGACGTGCTTCGTGGGGTCGTCGAGGGCAGCCCAGACGGGTTCGATGGAATCCTTCTCGTAGATCGCGCCCACGGGGCACACGGCGGCGCACTGACCGCACTGCACGCAGACGGCCTCGGCAAGTTCCTCGCCGGAACCCGTGCCGATGACGGTTTCGAAGCCGCGGGCGCGCGGCGCCAGGGTGCCGACTCCCTGGATCTCCTGGCACACGGCGACACAGCGCCGGCAGAGGATGCACTTGTTCATGTCCCGCACGAGGGCGGGCGTGGAGCGGTCCACGGGGATCTCTTCCCGGGTGTAGGGGAAGCGCACTTCCGTGATCCCCATTTCCTGTGCCAGGTCCTGGAGTTCGCACTGGCCGTTGCGGACGCAGGCGTTGCAGTCCCAGGGGTGGTTCGCGAGCATCAGTTCGACGGAGAGGCGGCGGGCGTCCCGCGCGGACTTGGTGCTGGTGCGCACCACCATGCCCTCGCTGACCGCGGTCACGCACGCCGGCTGCAGCGTCCGCGCGCCCTGGATCTCCACCAGGCACACGCGGCAGGAACCCGGGCTCGACACCCCCGGGAAATGGCACAGCGTGGGGATCACCACCCCCACCTGCCTGGCGGCATCCAGAACGGTTGTGCCCACGGGTACGGTTACCTTCTGCCGGTCAATCGTCAACGTCACGGCCATGTGTGTCGTCTCCTAATGGTTTCGGGATCCTCTGAGATGAATACAACCGCGGACCTCACACCCCCAGCTCGACCTTCTCCAGATGACTGTGGGCCGGTTTGGGGCGAACCCGGGTCGGGTCCACCCCGGCTTCCACCTCGGCGCGGAAATAGCGCAGGGCGGACATGACCGGGCCGGCCGGCGACTGGCCCAGCGGGCAGAAGGCGACGGTCTTCAGGGACATGACGAGTTCCTCCATCAGGGCCACGTCGCCGGGGTATCCCTCCTTGGCCTTGAGCCGCCCGGTGATCCCACACAGGGCATGGAGTCCGTTCCGGCAGGGGTTGCAGTTGCCGCAGGACTCGTGTTTGAAGAAGCGCATGCAGGCGTCGAGGTAGTCGTTGATGCCGACGCTTTCGTTCATGATGAGGATGGCGCCGGAACCCAGGACATGCCCGACCTTCTGCATGGCGTCGTAGTCCATGGGGACATCCAGCATTTCCGCGCCCAGGATTTCGCCGGCCGTGCCCCCGAGGTGTGCCATCTTGAAGGTCCCGGAGGCCATGCCGCCGGCGTAGTCGTTGAGGATCTCGCGCAGGGTGATGCCGGCCTGGACCTCGATCAGTCCCGGGCGGTTGACGTGTCCCAGGACAGTGTAGACCTTGGTTCCCGGGGTGCCCTCGGTGCCCATGGAGCGGAACCAGTCCGCGCCGTGGCGCAGGATTGCCGGCACGGCGGCGAGGGTTTCGACGTTGTTGACGTTGGTCGGTTTGCAGAGGTATCCGCACTGGGCCGGGAAGGGAGGCTTGAGCCGGGGCAGGCCCCTCTTGCCCTCCATGGACTCGATCAGGGCCGTTTCTTCGCCGCAGACGTAGGCGCCCGCCCCGATCTTGATGTCGACGTCGAAATCGAACGCGGAGCCGAAGAGTCCCTTGCCGAGGAGGCCGTATTCCCGGGCCTGGTCGATGGCCTTCTGCATACGTTCGATGGACAGCTTGTACTCGCCGCGGATGTAGACGTACCCCATGCGGGCGCCGATGGCGTAGCCGCACAGGGCCATTCCTTCGAGGACCTTGTGGGGATCGCCTTCCATGATCAGGCGGTCCTTGAAGGTGCCGGGCTCCCCTTCGTCGGCGTTGCAGATGACGTACTTCACATCCCCGGGAGCCGAGGCACAGAACCGCCACTTGCGGCCGGTCGGGAACCCCGCCCCGCCGCGACCGCGGAGGCCCGACTTCTCCACCACGTCAAGCACCTGCGCCGGCGTCATTTCCCCGACCGCCCGGCCCAGGGCGAAGTAGCCCTCGCCGGCGATGTACTCCTCGATGCGCTCCGGGTCGATACGACCGCAGTTGTCCAGCACCACGCGACCCACCTGCTGGGTCCGCCGCGCGTCGTCGTCGGAGGGGACCTCGGGGGGATACTCCCGGGGCAGCACATACCGCCCGCAGATGCGTCCCTTGACGAAGTGTTCCTCGACGATGCCGGGCACATCGGCGGGGGTAAGGCGGCCGTAGACCACGCCGTCGGGCTGGACGGCGGCGATCACGCCGGCATTGGTCGGGCCGAAGGAGCCCACTTCGAGGACGCGCACCTCGTCGGCCAATCCCCTCCGCCCCAACTCCGCGGAGAAACGGCTCTTGACTTCGCGGGCGCCGATGATCACCGTGTCGGCGTCGACGGGCACCATGATGTATGCTCTGGGTTTTGCCATCAGGGGTTCTCCGGAGGGGGTTATGCGCCGGCGGCCAGGGGTTCCCGGGCGGCGATGCCGTCCAGGATCCGGCCCACCTTGTCGCGGGTGAGGTTGCCGTACAGTTCGTCGTCGATCATCATCACCGGAGCGACTCCGCAGGACCCGAGGCAACTGCTCGGCTCCAGCGTGAAGAGGCCGTCGGCGGTGGTTTCCCCGAAGTCGATGCCGAGTTTCTCGCGGATGGCTTCGCGGATGTTCTCCTCGCCCATGATGTAGCAGGGCGGGCTCTCGCAGAGCCGGATGATGTGCCGGCCCCGCGGCTTGAGGCTGAACATCGTGTAGAAGGTGGCCGTTCCCACGATGTCGCTGACGCTCAGCAACATCTCTCTGGCCAGCACCTCCACGTCCTCTCGCCGAAGGTAGTTGCCCTCGGTGCTGTCCTGCAGGTCGTGGAGGATCTGCAGCAGGTTCTCCCGGGCGTTGCCCCGTTTGGCCACGATCTCCTGAACGGTCATCGATGCGTCTCCCGTATTCACGTCTTGCCTACTGTGCTCTTCGAATGAACTCCAGGTGCACACAGATTGCCACGGATTCACTTCCCCTGCATGCAGAATGTCATGCGTTCGGGGAGGGACCCGCAGATGGGGTCGTTTCCTGCCGGTTCAGAGGGATGCCATCTGTGCTCATCTGCATCCCTCTGCGTTGCCTCGTCAATCCTCCAGGCGAAAGGTCCCTGACGGGCCGCGTCATCCCTTGTAGTCGCAGCGCAGGCAGCGGCAGGCCTCCCGCATGGCCTCCGCCGCCGTGATGGTCCGCTCGACCTCGACCGAGATCAGCCGTTCCTCGGGACGCAGGAGGGGTTCCCGGGTGGGGTCGATGGCCTCCACGTCCGCGTCCAGGTCGGGCACAATTTCCGGCGGATCGAGTTGTTCCCAGAGGTACTGCCGCCGCGGGGCCGGCCGCAGCATCTGGTCGATGGCTTTGGCGCCGATCTGGCCGGCCTGGATGGCCTCGACCACGGTAGCGGCGCCGATGACCAGGTCGCCTCCGGCGAAGACATTGGGTCGCGTGGTGCGTCCGGTCTTGGGATCGGCCTGGACACCGTGCCACGAGGTGGCTTCGAGTCCGCCAGTGGTGTCCACCAGCGCGTCCGCGTCGCTCTGCTGGCCGATGGCGAGGATGACGGCGTCCACCAGGCGGGCTTCGCCGGCAGCCGGCATCGGCTCGGGCCGCCGCCGCCCGGTCTTGTCGAAGGGCCCCAGGCGCATGCGCACGATGGAGACTTCGAGGCGTCCATCCTGCTGCCGGATGGCGTCGATATTGGCGAGGAATTCGACCTTGTTCCCCTCGACCTCGGCTTCCCGGATCTCGATGGGGTTGGTGGGCATTTCGCTGCGGGTGCGGCGATAGAGGATGGTGACGTTCCGGGCGCCCATGCGGCGGGCGATCCGGGAGGCGTCGATGGCGCTGTCCCCGCCGCCGATGACCAGAACATCCCTGCCGACGGGGAGCTTCTCGCCCTTGGCGGCCCGGTCGAGGAACTCGATGCCGGTGTAGACCCCGGGCAGGTCCACCCCGGGGATGTTCGGGCGGATCTCGCGGCCGCAGCCGCTGGCCACGTAGAAGGCCTCGTACCCCTGCTCCTCGAGCTGGGGAATGGTGATGTCCCGACCGATCTCGACACCGGTGCGGATCTCGACTCCGAGCTTCACCAGCCCGTCGATCTCCTTGTCCACGTAGGCTCGCGGCAGACGGTAGTCCGGAATGGCGTAGCGCAGCATGCCGCCGGCCTCCGCCTGACGCTCGAAGACGGTCACCCCGTAGCCCATCAGGACCAGGTAGTAGGCCGCCGTCAGCCCCGCGGGACCGCTGCCGATCACCGCCACCCTGTGGCCGTTCGCCGCCTCCTTGGCGGGATAGAGGTCGTCGTAGTCCCGGGCCTGATCGCCCATGAAACGCTTGACCAGGCGTACGGCCAGCGGGCCTTCGAGGTCTCCCCGACGGCATTTCTTGATGCACCACTGGGGGCAGACGCGTCCGCAGACGGACGGGAAGGGGTTCGCCTTCAGGTGGATCCGCAGCGCGTCCTCGTAGCGTCCCTGGCTGACGTAGGCCATGTAGGCCGGGACGTTGACCGAGGCCGGGCAGGCGTTGGTGCAGGGAGCCCACATCAGGTCGGTGCAGACTCCGGCCCGACAGCGGTGTTCCTGGATGTGTTCGAGGTATTCTTCGCGGAAGTAGCGCAGGGTGGAGAGCACGGGGTTGGGTGCGGTCTGTCCGAGTCCGCAGAGGGAGGTTTTGGCGATCTGGGGCGCGAGTTCTTCGAGTTTGCGGAGGTCTTCCATGGTGCCGCGGCCGCGGCAGATTTTGGTGACGAGTTCGAGCATGATGCGGGTACCGACGCGGCAGGGGGTGCATTTGCCGCAGGATTCCTCGGTGATGAATTCGAGAAAGTAGCGTGCCAGGTCCACCATGCAGGTGTCTTCGTTCATCACGATGAGGCCGCCGGACCCCATGATGGCCCCCAGTTCGGGCAGCGATTCGTAGGTGATGGGAGTGTTGAGATACTCCTTCGGGATGCAGCCGCCCGAGGGTCCCCCGATCTGGACCGCCTTGAAGGCCTTGTTGTTGGGGATGCCGCCGCCGATGTCGAAGACGACCGAGCCCAGGCTGATGCCCATGGGGACCTCGACCAGGCCGGAATTCACCACGTCGCCGGCCAGGGCAAACACCTTCGTACCCCTGCTCTTCTCCGTGCCCAGCTTGGCGAAGGTCTCCGCTCCCTCCAGGATGATGGTGGGGATGTTGGCGAAGGTCTCGACGTTGTTCAACACCGTCGGCTTGCCGAACAAGCCCTGCTGGGCCGGGAAGGGAGGCTTCGGACGGGGCTCGCCCCGCCGCCCCTCGATGGAATGCATCAGGGCCGTTTCCTCGCCGCAGACAAAGGCCCCCGCCCCCATGCGGATTTCGAGGTCGAAGGCGAAGCCGCTGCCGAAGAGGTCCTGCCCCAGCAGACCGTACTCGCGGGCCTGCTCGATGGCCTTGGCCAGACGCCTGATGGCGAGGGGGTACTCGGCGCGCACGTAGACGTATCCCTGGTGCGCCCCCACCGCATAGCCGCAGATGGCCATCGCCTCGATGATGCTGTGCGGATCGCCTTCGAGAATGCTCCGGTCCATGAAGGCCCCCGGGTCCCCCTCGTCGCCGTTGCAGACCACGTACTTCGGCTCGGCCTTCTCGGCCGCCGTGAACTGCCATTTCAGCCCCGTCGGGAACCCCGCGCCGCCGCGCCCCCGCAACCCCGAAGCCTTGACCTCGGCCACCACCTGCTCGGGAGTCATCGAGGACAGCACCCGCCCCAGTGCCTCGTACCCGTCCGCGGCGATGTACTCCCGGATGTCCTCCGGATCGATGCTGCCGCAGTTGCGCAGGGCGATCTTCTCCTGCAGTTTGAAGAAATCGATGTTGCTGATGGCCTCGACCAACTCCCCGGTGGTGGCGCGCTTGTACAGCAGACGTTCCACCACCCGGCCCTTCAGCAGATGCTCCTCCACGATCTCGGCCGCATCGTCCGGAGTCAGCTTCTGATAGAAGACCCCCTCGGGGTAGACGATCGCCATGGGGCCGATCTGGCACATCCCCATGCACCCCGTCGCAATGATCTCCACCTCCGACGCCAAACCGTGACGCTCCAGCTCCCGCTCCAACCCCGAACGAACACTCTCCATGCCGGAAGAGATGCAGGACCCCCCGGCACAAAGCAGAATCTGCGTCCTGACCGTCTTCATTGCCTGATCCTATTCGTACTGCGCGAGGATGCCCGGGACCTTCTTGGGCGTCACCCGGCCATGGACATTCTCGTCGATCATGATCACCGGCGCCAGACCGCAGGCACCGAAACAGCGTTGGCTGGTCAGCGAGAACCTCCGGTCCGCCGTGGTCTCCCCCAGGCGTACCCCCAACTCGCCGCACAGGGCCTCGACCACCTTCTTGGCGCCGCGCACGTAGCAGGCCGTCCCCAGGCAGACATTGACCGTGTGCCGCCCCCGGGGCTGCATCGAGAAGTAGTGGTAGAAGGTCACCACCCCCAGCACCTCGCTCACCGGTACGCCAAGGGCGTCGGCCACATGCCGCTGCACGTCGATCGGCAGAAATCCGAACAACTCCTGGGCCTTGTGGAGCACCGGGATGAGTGCATCCCGCCCCGGGCCCTGCCCGGCAATGAACGCATCCAGCTCGGCGAAGAGATCGTTCTGCGGCCCGCAGGTCCGGGCCGGCGCTTGCGTAGCCATGGGTGCCTCCTCAGCCAAAGACCAGCTCGTCGACCGTGTGCCCGCCGAGGATGTGCTCACGCACGATGCGCGCCGCCTTCTCCGCGTCCACATGCCCATAGCGGACGGGGGCCGCGTCGCGGAGGTGGATTTCCACCAGGGGCTCCTGCTCGCAGAATCCCTGGCACCCCGCCGCCACGACGGCCACATCCGTGACCTTCTCGGCCTCGAGGGTGTCCAGGATTGCCTTCATGGTTTCGCGCGCACCCGCGGCGATGCCGCAGGTCCCCATGCAGACCACGACCTTGGCACGGTGCTGGCCGCCCCGCAGTTCCAGGTCCTTGCGCACCTGGTCGCGGATCTTTCTCAACTCGTCGAGGCTCTTCATCGGGTCGTCTCCTTGTCGTGACTATCGGATGCCCCGGAAGGCATACCACCGCCCATCGTCTACCGCGTCCCGCCGAAGGCAACGCCGGCCGCCTGTTCCTGCAGGGGAGCCAGGGCCTCGCCCAGGGCCTGCTCCAACCAGCGCCGAACCGAGGGGTGCGCCAACGACACCCCGTCCAGGGCCCGGCGCACCTCGGCCATGTCCAGCACGACCCCCGGGGGCCGCCCGAGCTCCACCACCAGGTCATAGGGCCAGCCCACGGCCGCCGTCACCAGGGCGCCCACCAGATCGCCCAGCGGACGGGCATCCACATGCCCCAGGTGGAACACCGCCTCCACCCGGACGCCCCGGCCCGCCGCGCCGGCAACCGTAACCGAACCGCCCGTCGCCTCGGCGGCGGCCCGCAACAGCGCCAACCCGAGACCCACCGGACGCTCCGTGCGCGTGGTACAATAGGGATGGGTCGGGTCCGCCGCAACAGGCGCCGGCAATCCCGGACCGTTGTCCTGTACCGAAAAAGTCAAAATATCGTTCTCCAACGACACGCCTGCAACCACTCGCGTGGCCCCGGCCTTGGCCGAATTCTCCAGGATGTCCAGCAGGTGCAGGGAGAGGTCTCTCACCGGTGTGCGTCTCCGAGAATCCTGAACAGCTCCGCCGCCGTGGGGACGTCCGCGGGTACCTCGAGCCAGGTCCGGCCCACGTCTTCGAGGAAGTGGGCATCCGAGCCCGTGATCACCGGGAACCCCTCGATCCGGTCCCCGAGGACGTGCCGGGCACGGCGCCATTCGGCCTTGGAGACCTCGACCGCATCGTAGGCCGCCGACGGGTCGATAAAGCCCAGTTGGCTGGTGAGGCTGTTGCGGGCCCGGAAGACATGGGCGGGCACCAGCCGTCCGCCCCGCCGGTGCACTTCCGCTGCCACCTCGTCGATCCCCATCGCGATGCCAACCTGGCGCAGACGCTCGTCCACCGCCACGATCTCGTCCGTCTCGTCGTAGATGACCTGGTAGCCGAAGAAGTCGGGCCGGTTCGGCGCCTTCGGAAGCAGTCTGTCGATCACGGCCTGCCAGTCCAGCAGGGCGTCGAGGCTGTCGAACAGGGCCGTGGCATGGACTTCCTCGCGGGTGGTCACCTCGACCCCGGGAATGACCTGCACACCGTGCTGACGGCCCGCCCGCAGTGCCGCCCGGACATTGGCACAGGCGTTGTGATCGGTGACGGCCAGCAGGCGGATTCCCGCGGTCCGGGCGCGGGCCACGAGGCGCAGCGGCGAGAGGGAATTCTCCGCACAGGCCGAGAGACCGGTGTGGACGTGCAGATCAAATCGGGTCATCTCCAAACACCGCCACGGGGGCCTTGCCGGCCAGACGGAGGCACAGCTCGGCACTGGAGGATTCGCTGCCGCAGACGTTGATTCCCTGGCTCTGTGCCTTTGCCGTGGTCTGGGGATCCGGCGAAACGCCGTTGACCAGCACCAGGCACGCCACGTCCCGCAGATCGGCCACCGCGACCGCGTTCATGTGGGCCTGCACGGTGAACCAGACCGCGCCGGGTTGGCAGTGGGCCAGCACATCGCTGAGGAGATCGCCGCAGTAGGCGCTGGTGACCCGACACCCATCGGGATCCTCCAGGTGCAGGGGAACCAGGCCCAGCAGATCCACCAGATCCCGTACGGTCATCACGCACCTCCGTTGTGCCGTTCGGCGGCCGGCGTTCCCGGATCCGGGCCGGGGGAAGAGGCCAGGTAGACGACGGCTTCCAGTTCCGTGCCCCGCTCCATGGAAGAGGTGATCCGGAACTCGTCCGCGCAACGCTTGATGTTCGGCAACCCCATCCCGGCCCCGAATCCCAGGGCCCGGATCTTCTCGTTGGCCGTCGTGAAGCCGGGCTCCATGGCCCGCTCCAGATCCGGAATCCCAGGACCTTCGTCGCTGACCACGACGCGGACCCGGTCTTGCGAGATGTGGACATCCATGACTCCCCCGAGGGAGTGCAGAATCACGTTCATCTCCGCCTCATAGCAGATCACCGCGATCCGCCGCATCAGAATGGGGGAAACGCCGAGCTGCTTGAGGCGCTTCTTGGTCAGGGACGCGGCCACGCCGGCGCGGGCAAAATTGTCCGCCGCCAAGTCGAAATGCAGCGAGTCCTGCCGCAGGGAAATCTCCGCGGCCATGGACCGCTCCTGCTCTTCGACGCGTTCGGCGATGCTGTTGATCTGGAGCAGCAGATGGGTGAGAATGTCACTGAAGGTGATGATGCCGACCAACTCGTCGCTGCCCGGACGCCGGACCACGGGCAGCCGCCCGAAACGGTACTTCTGGAACAGGTTCGAGGCGGCGATGACGCTGTAGTTCTGGGGCACCGTCACCAGGTCTCGGGTCATGGTGGTTGCCACCGGCTGGTCGATGCTGCCCGTGTCGAAGGCCGAGATGATGTCGTCGATGCTCACCATCCCCACCAGGCGGCCGTCTTCGACGATGGGGGTTCCCGAGAACTGGCGTTCCTTGAGACAGCGCTGGATCTCGCGGAAGGTGGCGCTGGGGGCAAAGGTGACGACACTGCGCGTCATCGCCTCCCGCACCTTGATCTGATACATGAGTTCATGTACCAGACGAATCTGGCGTTCGTGGAACTGTGCCATCGTGGGCTTCCGCGAGGTGACTGAGAAGGGCGCAGGCTTCGAACATCGTGCAGGGCGTGAGGATGATCGGGATGCCCATGGTCTGAGCCAGGGCGACAGCAGCCTGCTGGGGCTGTTTGTTCCGCACCACCACGATGCAGGACGCCCCCGTGATCTCCGCGGTGCGCACGATCTGGGCGTTGGTCAGCCCCGTCAGCAACGCGTATTCTTCCTTGTCAAAGGCCAACACGTCGCTCAGAAGGTCGCTGGCGGCAAAGGCTTGGACCGGACGCCCCAGTTGATCCTCTCCGCAGACAACCTCACCTTCGAGAACCGACACCAGGTCCTGTACCCGGATGCCAAGCCCCGAGGAAGCCGCACCACCTGCTTCATATGCCTTGGGACACACAGTATCCGCCGCTGCTTGATGGGGAACCGTTCGTCCCTCCGGCCGCCGCGGCGCCGGGGAGCGCGGCAGACGGCCTGCCCGGAGGGAGGGAAACCACGCCGGAAACGGCGGCAACCATAGCAGCCGGAAGGGCCCTCTGCAACCGGCGCGGCGAGAATCGCGCCAGCGCTCAGCGAAGAGGGGAAAGCTCACGGGAGGTCCGCCAGTCCCGGGCAGGCACACCGTGGTGGAGGGCGAGGCTCCCGCCGAGCCGAATCCCGCACCAAACGGCTCGCCGCGAGGTCCGCCCTCCAGACCGCCTCCCCGCAACGGCGCGGACGGAGGAAAGGCCAGACCCCACCCACCGGGCCGTGGGCGGCGCGGCGCCGGGACACCCCCGCGGGAGATGCCGCCGAGGCGCTACAGCAGGTCGATGTCCACCACCTCGTGCGTGTCGGCCATGATGACGCGGAAGTTCGTCAGGATCAACACCCGCCGGCACAGTCGAGGCAGCAGCTTGACGGCATGGACTCCCCAGCACGCCAGACCCGCCACGAAGCAGAAAGCCCCCGCCATGGCAGGATGGACCCCCTCCACCAGGGACAGCAGCGCCGCCACCGGAATCAGCAGCACCGGCACCGCGGTCAGGAGACGGTGCATGCTCAGGCTACGTTCCGCCCCTTCTTCGTACTCCACGATCTTCTCGCGGCGGCCGAAATCCAGGGGCGGCATCCAGTCGGGCAGGTCCGAACGCCGCACCATGCGGATGTCCGTCGGCTCGAAGACGGGGTCGGTCTTCAGCTCGATGACGCCGCGGGCAAAGGGGCTCATGACCTCGCCGTAGCCGTCGTCACCCCCGCCCGCGGCCGCCGCTGGGGATTCCTCCGGGCGCGCCAGGCGCGTGACCGACTCCCGCTGCGCCTTCGTCGCCTTGTCCAGGACCTCCTTACGCGACAGGAACACCGTCGCCGTGCGCCGCAACTGGGCCGTCTCCTCCAACGTCGACGGCCTGCCCAGGAACGGCTCCGTCACCGGCTGCGAGGAGGGCCGGGGAGGCGCCTTCTCCGGCACCACCGGCTCCGGTTCCTCTCCCTGGTCATCCCGGACCACCTGCCCCAAGCCCCCGTGCTCGGGAATGAGGAAAACACCGTGACATTCCGCACACTCCGCCATTTCACCCACGTGCTCTTCGGGCAGCAGGAACATGGTTCGGCAATGCGGGCAGGTAACATCCAGGGTGCCCTCGATGTCCTCCCGGGGTATCCCCTCGATGCCTTCTTCCGGGATGATGAACTCCGTCTCGCACTTGGGGCAGGTGGTGGCGTAACCCCGGTTCTCCGGGTCGAACTCGAACACACGTTCGCAACCCGGACACCGAACCCGAGCCTTCGCCCTCGATCCCTGTTCCATGCCGCTGCCTCTGCTGGGGTGGACCTACGCGCCGTGGTGCCGGCACCCACAACATAGGGGGCAAGCAACGCAAGTCAACGAAGGCCGGCCGCATGCCCCCCTCCCCGCCGGGAGCGCGGACCGCAAACCGCCGGCACGCGCAAACAGAATGCCCCTGGCTGCATCGTTCCATCCGCTGCCGGCGGCTTGCCACGGCGCAGCCCGGGCGGAGCCCGACCTGTCCCGCCGAAGCTCCGACGAGGGCGGGTCCTCCGCCGTACCTGCGTCCCTTCGGCATACCGCCGAGGGCGGCGGGCCCCACCACATCGCCTCCGGGCGTTCCCCTCGCGCGCGCCCCACCAATCACCATGCTGAGGTCTGTCGGACGGTCCACACCTTGCAAAGTGTGGACCGCGGCGCAGTCCCGAGGGGCGCAGGTTCCCCCCTGCCTCTCCCGCCTCCACTGTCCTTGCGGCAGTGGAGCGAAGATGGGGGCAACGGGGCGATTCGTCGCCCTGGTCCCCCATCTTCGCTCCACCGGGACGGGCTCAGGCTACTGCTGGACGGGAGCGTCGCGGTTGCCCGCCACCGCGCCCTTCCGCCGGTCGTCGGTCACGGCCAGCAGGGCCTGCCGGAGGCGGTCGACGGCCTCGCCGTCGGCGCGGTCGATGCGCAGCAGAGGCCCGATGGCCAGGTCGACGCGGCTGAACGGGAGGGGGATCTGCGTCTGGTCCC